>NZ_JBEYFP010000277.1:0-7523 GCF_040634455.1 Kitasatospora sp. NPDC007106 | reverse complement strand
GCCCAGCTGTACGCGGGGGTGCCCGCACAGCCCCGGATGCGCGCCGCGGCCGACCACGTCCCGGAGGGCCGGGTCCTGCGGGACGGGCTGCTCTGGCCGGCCGAGCAGCTCGACGTCCGGCCGGTGGAGTGGCTGCTGCCGTGCCACTACGACTGGGGCGGGCCGCGCGCGCCCCGGGAGGGCGTGATCGGCGAGTGGCTGCTGGACCGCGACTTCGCGGCGCTGGAGCCGCGCGAGAAGCGGGTCGCCTGGGAGGCGGTCGCCAAGACCAACGACTTCGCGCGCGGCCGGGAGCTGGTCGAGTCGCTCGGCGAACTTCCCGATCAGTACTACCTCTGCCTGTGGCTCGCCGGCTGGTACGCCGTCGAGGGGGACGTCGCCGGCGGCGAGCGGATGCTGCTGGCCGCGCACGCGCGGTGGTGGCCGTACATGAGGTGGGACGTGATCCCGACCTCCGAGGTTCTGCAGCCGACGCTGCGGCGGGTGGTCACCGACGAGGTGCGGCAGCACTTCCTCACCCGGCCGGCCGGCCCCGAGGCGTCCGGCGGGCCCTCGTAGCGGCACTCGGCACCCGGCACGCGGGACCCGGGGCCCGGGGCCCGGCCGGTCACACGGCCGGGCCGGCGCCGGGATCAGTACTCGTTCTTGATGACGAAGTACGAACCGCGGATCGTCCCGGCGAGCTTCGACTTCTGCCGCGCGAACTTGAAGCTGGAGGCGAGCTCCTCCGGGACCTCCATCCCGTCGGAGAGCTTGAAGCCGACCGCACGCTTCTTGGGGTCGTCGACGGTGTACATCACGTTGATCGACAGGCCGCTCTCGTAGAAGACGTAGGCCATTCGGATGTTCTCGACCTGGAAGGCCGTGGCTTCGAGGGGCCGGGAGGAGATGACGATCTCGCGCTCCTCCCGCAGGATCCGGTGCACCCACTCGACGACCTCGGCGGCCTCGCCGGCCGGCTCCACCGTGAAGACGTGGTCGTACTTGTTCTTGAATTGACATCCTCCCCGGCCTAAAAGCCGGGGATTCCCGCCTGCTCCCACCGGATGGTGGAGGGCTTCGGATGGGTTCCTGCTTCGCCGCGCGGTGCGGGCACGGGTGCCCGGCTTACCTGCGCTCCACAGGCTGACACCGCCAGTCCGGCGGCCTTGGCGACGTTGACCGCCGCGTTCACGTCCCGGTCGAGGACGGCCTCGCATGCCCCGCATGTCCACACGCGGACGTGCAGCGGCTTGGGGCCGTCCTTGACGCCACACCGCGAGCACACCTGGGAGGTGGGCTCGAAGCGGCCGATCCGGAGGAAGGTGCGCCCGTACCGGGCGGCCTTGTACTCCAGCATGCTCACGAACGCCGACCATCCGGCGTCGTGCACGGACTTGGCCAGGCGCGTGCGGGCGAGTCCCTTCACCGCCAGGTCTTCCACGGCGACCGCTTGGTTCTCGCGGATCAGCTTGGTGGAGAGCTGGTGATGGAACTCGCGGCGCGCGTCCGCGACACGGGCGTGGGCCCGTGCGACGCGAACCCTGGCCTTGTCCCTGTTCTTGCTGCCCTTCTCCTTGCGGGAGAGGGCGCGCTGCGCCTTCTTCAAACGCTTCTCGGCCCGGCGCAGGAAGCGCGGGCTGTCGATCTTCGTGCCGTCGGAGAGGACCGCGAAGTGCCCGAGCCCGAGATCGATGCCCAGCTCGGGCGACACCTCGGGCAGGACTTCTTCCGGGCCGGTCTCGACGACGAAGCTCACGAAGTACCGCCCCGCGCTGTCCTTGACCACGGTCACCGTGGACGGGCTGGAGGGCAGCGTGCGCGACCACTTCACCCGCACATCGCCGATCTTCGGCAGACGCAGCTTCTGCCCCGGAGTGATCGACCAGCGGGCGTTCGCGGTGAAGCGGACGGCCTGCCGGGTGTCCTTGCGGGACTTGTACCGGGGTACGCCCATGCGCGGCCGCTTGCCCATGAGCCCGTCGAAGAAGTTGCGGTACGCCGCGTCCAGGTCGCGCAGGGACTGCTGGAGGATCACCGCCGAGACCTCGGCGAGCCAGGCCCGTTCCGGGGTGTTCTTCGCCTCGGTGATGAGCTGCTTCGACAGGTCGCCGGTCTTCGGAAACGGCATGCCTTCGCTGTGGGCGGTCTCCCGGGCGCGAAGCGCGTCGTTGTAGACCACCCGCGCGCACCCGAACGCCCGCGCCAACGCGGTGCGCTGACCGGCGCTCGGGTACAGGCGAAAGCTGTACCGAAGCTGCACACAGATCATGCTACGCAGTTGGTTCACGGGTATCGACGAGAACGTTCACACGGATCGGCACCGCGTCTTCCGCATGCACGTCCATTTGGTCTTCGTGACGAAGCACCGGCACTCCGTCCTCGCCGACCGGCACCTGACGCGGTGCGAGAAGATCATGCGCGCCGTGTGCGAGGACTTCGAGGCCGAGCCGATCGAGTTCAACGGCCAGGCCAACCACGTCCACCTGCTCGCGGACTTCCCGCCGAAGGTCGCCGTGTCCAGGCTGGTGAACTCCCTCAAGGGCGTGTCCTCGCGCAGGCTCCGCCAGGAGTTCACCGACCTCGTCCGCCACTACTGGCGGGCACAGTGCCTGTGGTCCGGCTCGCACTCGCCGGATCAGTCGGCGGTGCGCCGCTCAGCATCGCGAAGCAGTGCATCGAGCAACAGAACCGGCCGCACTGACCCGGGCCGAGGCACACAGTGCGGATCCGCGCCACGTCGCAGGGCTGCCGGCCCGAGGTGTCGACGACGGCGTTCCGGCTGCCGCGCCGATGTGACGCCCGGCAACACAACTTCCTCACAGCACAGCCTGGCTGACTGTGAGTCAAAGTACCGACCGTGATGCCGATCACGCCGCAGACCGGCGCGACCGGCGAACCGGCAGAAGTGCCGAACTGCACTGCCGTACAGGCCACTTGACGATATGCAAGATCCTGACTGACGGCTCCTCAAGACAGCCGCTTCCACCGGACCCCGGGCAGGACGCCCGGCCGGGGGGGCGGTTATGGGGCATTTGCTCATCCACATCGTGGACATGGGTATGGAGTCCGTGAGGGGTATGTATAGGCTGCGCGACGATCGCTGGGCGGAGTTCTGCCGGCGGGTCACATCAGCGGCATTTCCGGGGGAGGAATTAGCCATGCCACTTGATGCGTGGATCACTTGTTTCGCGGCTTCGTGGATCTTCTCGTTGTCACCGGGTTCCGGCTCTGTTTTCTCGATGTCGAACGGCCTGAACTACGGATTCAAGCGCGGATATCTGGGCGCGGTCGGGCTGGTGCTCGGCCTCTGGGCCGTCTTCCTGGTCGTCGTGGTGGGCCTCGGGGTCATCATCCAGGCCTCGCCGATCGCCTTCAACGTGCTGAAGTGGGCCGGTGTCGCCTACCTCTTCTACCTCGGCCTGGCGCAGTGGCTGTCGAAGGGTTCGCCGATCACGCTCCGGGAAGGCGACAAGCCGAAGATCGGCATTTTCGAGATCATCGGAAAGGGCATTTCGCTCAACCTGATCAATCCCAAGGGCTACATCTTCATGCTGGCGGTCATTCCGCAGTTCATCGTGGCCGGGCACTCGCTGGCCCCGCAGTACGTCGCGGTCGCCCTGACCTTCGCGTTCACCGACCTCGTGGTGATGGCCGGCTACACCGGGCTCGCGTCCCGGGTCGCGCTCCGGCTGAAGACCGAGAAGCAGGTCGGCGTCCTCAACAAGGTGTTCGGATCGCTCTTCATGCTCGCCGCCGTCGTGCTGGCGACGTTCCAGCAGGCCGGCTAGTCCACGGCCTGCGCGGCAGTGCCCCGGTGGGGAGCGGTCCGTCGGAGGACCGTTCCACCGGGGGCGCCGCCCGGGCGAGTGGGCCCGTGGTGCCCGGCCCTCGCCTCTGGGAGTCCCGTGTCCCGTTCCGCCGGACACCGTGCACCGTTCCCCTCTCTTCCATCTTCTCTTTCCTCCACGCAGCGGCCCCTTCAGGCCGGCCTCGGGCCGGACCGCGCTCAGGGCACGGGCACGGCCCGTCGGCCCGGGGGCTGCCTTCACCTGTCCTCACATGGAGATGTTTGCTGTGCAGGCGGTAGATGATCTTTTGCAGCGGGCGTGCGAGACGTTCGCGGACGCGACCGCTGTCACCACGTCGACCGAGTCGCTGAGCTACTCGGACCTGTTCTTACGAGCCCGGGACCTCGCCGGGGAGCTGGGTGCGCACGGCATCGGCCGGGGCGACGCGGTCGCGGTCCTCGGCCGCCGCAGCCCGGCGGTGATCGCGGCAGTGTTCGGCGTCTGGCTGGCCGGCTCGGTGGTCATGCTGGTCGACGAGGCGCTGCCCGAGGCGCGCCGCGAGGCCATGCTGGACACCGGCCCGGTCCGGGCGGTGGTGGTGTGCACGGACGGTCCGCGCACCCGCCCGCGGGTCGAACCGCGGGCCGGTGCCGCGCGGACGGACGTCCTCGACGACCCGGACCACGCCTACATCGCCTTCACCTCCGGATCGACCGGAAGGCCCAAGGCCATCGTGGGCAGCCACACCGGCCTGTCGCTCTTCCTGCAGTGGCAGAGCGAGGAGTTCGGCGTGGGGCCGGACGACCGGTTCGCGCACCTGACCAACCCGTCCTTCGACGTCTGGTTCCGGGACGCGCTGACGCCGCTGATCTCCGGTGCCACCCTGTGCGTCCCGGACGCCGCCCACCTGGACGCCGCCGGAGTGCTGGACTTCCTGCGCGGCCGGGAGATCACCGCCCTGCACCTGGTCCCTTCCCTGGGCAAGGTGTGGACGTCGGTGGCGGCCGGGGCCGAACCGGTGCCCTCGCTGCGGCACGCCTTCTTCGCCGGCGAGCCGCTCGACGCCGAACTGGTGCGCCGCTGGCGGGAGCTGTTCCCGGGCTGCCAGGTGGTGAACCTGTACGGCCCGACCGAGACCACGCTGGCCCAGCACTTCTACCGCGTCCCGGCCGACCCCGGGCACGGGATCCAGCCGGTGGGCCGCAACCTCCCGCACTCCCGCAGCCTGGTGCTGGACGAGGAGCGCAGGCCGTGCGCACCGGGCACCGTCGGCGAGATCTGCATCGCCGCCGAACGGCCCTCGCACGGGTACCTGGCGGACGGCCGGATCGTCGCGCCGTTCGTCGAGATCGAGGCCGACGGGGAACGGATCACCGTCTACCCGACGGGCGACCTCGGGCGCCGGGCCGACGGCGGCGAGCTGGAGATCCTCGGCCGGGCGGACGAGCAGATCAAGATCGCGGGCGTGCGGATCGAGCTGCAGGAGGTCCGCTCGGCGATCCAGTCGCATCCGAGCGTCCGCGATGCCTTCGTGTGCGCACTGGAGGACCGTTTCACCAAGGCCATCGTGGCCGTCCTCGAGGGTGACGCGGCAGCCGAACCGGAACTCCGCACCCACCTCGGCGAACACCTGATGGGCGTCATGGTCCCCTCGGTCTTCGTCTATCTTCCGGCACTGCCGAAACTCCCCAACGGAAAGGCCGACCGGGCCGCGCTCAAGGAGATCGCCGGCGGGCGCCTGGCGGAGCGTTCCCGTGCGGTTTCCGAATCTGCCGATTCCCGCTCGGATTCCCGCCGGGCCGCCCTTCCGGTCGCCGACCGGCTGGCCCGGATCTGGCAATCGGTGGCCGGCGTCGGGCGGTTGGCCGACCGCGAAACGACCTTCTTCAACGCCGGCGGCACCTCGCTCACCATCGTCGTCCTCCATGCGGAGATCCAGACCGAATTCGGCGTCGCCTTCCCGCTGGTACGGCTCTTCGAGCACGCCTCCTTCAACGCGCAACGGAAATTCCTCGAAATCCTCCTCGAGGAGCCGGGCCGCAGCACGCCGAACACCGGCGCGGCCACCGCCGGCGCGGCTGCCCGACGCCGCGTCCTGACGGCCCGGCGCGCCCGCAGCCGCTAGCCGATCCCGGGCTGCCCCGGCGCGCCCCGGGCCGTACCGTCGCCGACCACCCGGGGCGCACGCACCTCACGCGTCGCCTCCGGCTGGCCCGCGTACCCGCCCATGCTGCGCCGACTCCCTCCTGCACCGGTTCCCCTCCGCACCGTCGCGCACCCGTGGTGCCCGCGCACCCCGTGCCGCCCGCCCGACCTGGGCGCGCCGCCGGACCGGGCGCCCCCTGCGGGCTGCCCCGCGGGCCCGCAGGCAGCGAACCAGCGCCACACACAACGGACTTGGACAAGGATGAACATGCACAGTGATGACGATGCGGTCGCGATCGTCGCGATGGAGTGCCGGCTGCCGCAGGCCGCGGACGTCGACGAGTTCTGGCAGCTCCTGGTCGACGGCCACACCGCGGTCACCGATCTGACGGACGGCCAGGTCGCCGCGGCCGGTGTGCCGGCCGCGCAGCGCTCGCGTCCCGACTACGTCAAGCGGGCCGGAGTGCTCGACGGCGTCGCCGAGTTCGACTCCGGGTACTTCGGCTACTCGCAGCGCGAGGCGGACATCCTCGACGTCCAGCAGCGCCTGATGCTGGAGAAGTCCGTGGCGCTGCTGGAGCGGGCCAACATCGATCCGCAGCGCACCGACCAGCGGATCGGCGTCTTCGCCGGCTCGGGCATGAGCACCTACGTGTTCGGCGCGCTCCGCCGGCCCGACCTGGTGGAGTCGCTCGGCGAGATGCTCGTCCGGCACGGCAACGACAAGGACTTCCTGGCCACCCGGATCTCGTACAAGCTGAACCTGCGCGGGCCCAGCCTGAACGTGCAGACCGCCTGCTCGACCGGCCTGGTCGCGGTCCACTCGGCCGTGCAGAGCCTGCTGCTGAACGAGTGCGACGCGGCCGTCGCGGGCGCAGTGTACATCCGCGTCCCCCAGGAGTCCGGCTACCAGTACCAGGTCGGCGGTGTGCTGTCGCCCGACGGCGTCTGCCGGCCGTTCGACGCCGGGGCCAACGGGACGCTGTTCACCAACGGACTGGGTCTGGTCCTGCTGAAGCGGCTCGACGACGCGATCGCCGACGGGGACCGGGTGTACGCGGTGATCGCCGGCTCCGCGGTCAACAACGACGGTGCGCAGAAGGTGAGTTTCACCGCCCCGAGCGTCTCCGGGCAGGTCGCGGTGCTGCGCGAGGCCCTGGAGATCTCGGGTGCCGAACCGGGCGACCTCGACTACCTGGAGGCGCACGGCACCGGCACCGCGCTCGGCGACCCGATCGAGATCGAGGCGATCAAGCAGGCGTTCGGCACCGAGGGCGCACCCTGCGGCATCGGCTCGCTCAAGGGCAACTTCGGACACCTCAACATCGCCGCCGGCATCGTCGGCCTGATCAAGGCCGCGCTGGTCCTCGACCGCGGGTACGTGCCGCCGACGGTGAACGTCCGCGAGATCAACCCCGCGCTGGAGCTGGAGGGTTCGCGCTACTACGTGACCACCGAGGGCCGGGAGCTGGACCCGGGCCGCACCCACTGGGTCGGCGTCAGCGCCTTCGGCATGGGCGGCACCAACGGCCACGTCGTCCTGCGCAGCCACGAGCCGCAGCCGGCCGGGACCGCCGGGCCGAGCGAGGCCACCGCGCCGAGCGGGAC
>NZ_JBEYFP010000276.1:0-7524 GCF_040634455.1 Kitasatospora sp. NPDC007106 | reverse complement strand
GGGTGCCGGCGGCGGGCGGCGAAGCGGCCGGCGGGCTCGCCGGCTGCGGGCTCGCCGGCTGCGGGGACGCGGCGCCGGGCGACGGCGGTACGGACGGGTCGGCGGCCCCGGGCGACGGTGCGGGCTCCGCCGCGACCTGCACGGTCACCGGCTCGCCGGCGGTGCTGTTCCCTGCACGGTCGGTGGCGGTGGCGACCAGTACCCGTTCGCCGTCCGGCGCCGCACGCCCGGCGGTGCAGGACCAGACGCCGTCCGCACCGGCGACCCCGCTGCACAGGGCGATCCGCTCGCCTCCGCCCGCCTTCGGGCCGGCGGTGACGGTGACGGTGGCCGCGGCCTCCGCCCGCCCGGCGAACCGCGGGCGGGACTCGACGGCGGCGCCGGCCTTCGGCACCTCCAGGAGGGGGCGGGCGGGTGCGACGGTGTCCACGGTGAGCGCCGTCTCGGTGCCGCGGGCGGTGTTCCCCGCCGCGTCGGCCGCGGTTCCGGTCAGCCGGTGGACGCCGTCGTCGAGGCTCTCCACCGGCAGGCAGGACCAGGTGCCGTCCGGCCCGACGCCGGTGCTGCAGAGCTCGCCCGCGGCCCGCGGGGTCCTTCCGGCCTCGGTGACCGAGACGGTGCTGCCGGGCTCGCCGGTGCCGGTGACGAGCAGGCCGGGGTCGTTGGTGAATGCGGGCAGCGTGAGCGCGGGGGCCGCCGGCGGAGCGGTCTTGACGGTCAGCCGGACGGCTTCGCTGCGGAGCGCGGCGCCGGCGCGCGTGGTCGCCACCGCGGTCAGCGTGTGCTCGCCGTCGGCCAGCGCCTGTCCGGGGCGGCAGTTCCAGCCGCCGTCCTGGGCGGTCGCGGCCGTGCAGAGGGTGCGGTCGCCCTCGGCGACGGCCACGCTCGCCCCGGCGGGGGCGGTGCCGGCCACCTGCGGCCGGACCTCGGCGGTGACGGTGCCGTCGACCGGCGCGGAGAGCTCGGGGCGGGCGGAGCCTGCGGCGAGCCGGATGCGCTGGTCGACGACCTGTCCGGAGTCGGCGAAGCCGCCCGCGGTGACGAGTTGTGAGGCGTCCCGGGCGAGCCGCAGCCGGGCCCAGGTCTCCCCGGCGACCACCTTGCCGGTGACCGCCCACTCCAGGCGGGCGGTGGTGGCGCCCTGCGGGACCTCCGCCTGCACCCGCTCCAGGGGGTCGAAGCGGCCGTTGCGGTCGAAGTCGACCCAGCCGGCCAGGACGGCCGGACCGGCGCCGGGTGCGACGGGCACGTCGACCCGGTAGTAGTCGCCGGTCGCGGCCTCGGCCGGGAAGGCGAGGGTCGGGTCGGCGCCCGGGTACTCGCCACGGCCCGGGCCGGTGCGCGGCGGGACGGGGCTGGCCCAGAGGCTGCGCGGCCCGGAGGGGAGGAGTTCCACCAGGGGGCGGGTGGGTGCCGCCGGCTCCTCCACCGCCCCGGGTGCGCCGTCACCCGACACCGCGGCCCCCGGTGCCGCGCCCGGCGGCGTGCCGCCCGGGCCGGGCACCAGCGGCCGGGCGGCGGTCGCCGCGGCGGAGCGCTCGCGGTGCCGCTCGTCGGTCGCGTCCCGGCCGAGCCAGAGGTCGGAGAGCAGGTGGGAGGCATTGCCGTAGCCCTGGGGCGCGGTGCCGAGCGACTCGTCGAGGGTGACCGACCAGGAGGTGTGCAGCGCGGGCGGCGGGGTGGTGGAGCCGTCCCGGGCGGTGGTCCGCCGTTCCAGGCGGAGGGTGGCGGTGCCGACGGTCCCGGTCAGTTCGAGGGTGCCGGCGCCGTCGGCGGCGGTGTCGGCCTGCCCGTCGGCGGGCGGGGCGAGTTCGTCGCCCGCCGCCGTCCAGCCCGTCCAGGGGGTGCGGCCGGCCAGGGTGGGGGTGGCGGGGGTGCCGCCGGTGGCGGTGAGCCGGACGGCGGTCGCGGTCGTGCCCGTGGCCGCGGTGGCCCGGGCGGCGAGGCCGCCGACGTGCAGCCGGGGATTGCGCATCGGCCGGGAGAAGGCGATCCGCAGCGTGCCGAGGGTGCGCCAGGAACCGTCCGCGGCGGTGCGGTCGGCGCCGATGTCGACGGTCTCGGCGGGGTCGCCGGGGTGCATCCCGTCCGCGTACACCGCGGCGTTCCCGGCCGGGCCGGCGAGGGTTCCGGGGGCCGCGGTGGCGGTGATGCCGGGGAGGGGTGAGAAGTCCAGCCGGACGGTGAGGCCGGAGGGCAGCGCCGCGGTGCGGTCCTGGTTCCAGGCGGCGGGGCTCTGCTGGGCCGGGGCCGGGGAGGCGAGTGCGGCGGGCAGCAGCAGTCCGGTGGCCGCCGCGGCCGCCAGGGCCCGGCGGGCGGGGGACGTCGGGCGGAACCGTCGGTTCATCCGGCGCTCCTTCGCTGCCGTGGCCGGGCCGCAGCCGGAGATGACGCGGCCATAACATCCGACAAAAGCGAAGCACGTCCGACGGTCCGTCAAGATCCGACACTCGTGGGCGCGTCCCGAGGTGCACCCGATTGGTCGCCGCTCCCCCGCGGCCCCCGCCGGCACCGGCCGGACGGGCGGTTTTCCGCCACGGCGGCCGGATCCCGATCCGGTTTCCTCGGGCTTTCCGATCACCTTCCGAGGCACCCTGTTCGACATGACGGGCCGTCAGTAGAGTCGGCGCACGTGAGCATCGACCCCATACTCGTGAAGAGCAGTTTCGCCGCCGTCGAGCCCCACGGGACCGAGGTGACGGCCTGGTTCTACCAGCACCTGTTCGAACACCACCCGGACGTCCGGGTGCTGTTCGCCGAGCACCTGGACGACCAGCAGGACCGGCTGTTCGCCGCCCTCGGCGCCCTGGTCGAGCACTTGGAGGACACCGACACCCTGGTCGGCATCCTCACCGACCTCGGCCGCCGGCACGCCGGCTACGGCGCCCTGCCGGAGCACTTCCCGGCGGTGGGCGTCAGCCTGCTCGCCACCCTGCGGCACTTCGCCGGCGACGCCTGGTCGCCGCAGGCGGAGGCGGCCTGGGCGGCGGTCTACGGCGTGGTCGCGGACACCATGGGCCGGGCACTGGTGGCCGCGGGTCCGGCCGGGGCGGACGGGTGAGGACGCTCCGGTGGCCTTCGACCCCGCGGTCCTGCGGGCCGGCCTCGCGGTGGTCGAACGCCGCGCCGACCAGCTGACCGCCTACTTCTACGCCCACCTGTTCGCCCACAACCCCGGCGTCCGCGCGATGTTCCCCGAGCGGATGGAGGAGCAGCGCGACCGGCTGCTCGCCGCGATCACCCACCTGGTCCAGCGGCTGGACGACCCCGAGCGGCTCGCCGGCTACCTCGCCGCCCTCGGCCGCGACCACCGCAAGTTCGGCGCCCGGCCCGAGCACTACCCGGCCGTGGGGGCCAGCCTGCTCGCCACCCTGCAGCGGTTCGCCGGGAACGCCTGGAGCGAAGAACAGGAGAAGGCCTGGACCGAGGCGTGGACGGTGATCTCCCGGGCGATGGTCGACGCCGCCGCGGCCGTCCCCGCCGGGACGCCGGCCTGCTGGCAGGCCGAGGTGGTGCGGCGGCACCCCGCCGCCCCGGACGTGACGGTGCTCACCCTCGCGCCCGACCGGCCCTACCCGTTCACCCCCGGCCAGTACCTCACCCTCTGCTCCCCGCGGGTGCCGCAGGTCTGGCGCCCGTTCTCGATCGGCTGCGCGCCGCGGCCCGACGGCACCCTCGACGTGCACGTCCGCCGGGTGCCGGACGGTCTGCTCTCCCCCGTCCTGGTCGACGCGGTGCGGCCGGGCGAGCGGCTGCGGCTCGGGCCGCCGCTCGGCACCGCGGTGCTCGACCCGGCGTCCCGGCGCCCGCTGCTGGCCGTCGCGGGCGGCACCGGCTGGGCCCAGGTCAAGGCGGTGGTCGAGGAGCTCGCCCGGGCGGGCACCCGGCCGGCCACCGTCCTGCTCGGCGCCCGGAGCGACGCCGACCACTACGACCTCGACGCGGTGCGCGCCCTGGTCGAGCGGTACGCCCGGCTGGAGGTGGTGCTCGCCGCTCCCGCGGACGGGGCCGGCCGCGCCGAGGCGGTGGCGCTGCTGCACGCGGGCCTCGGCCGGCTCGGCGACTGCGCGGGCCGGGACGTGCTGCTGAGCGGCCCGCCCGACCTGGCACCCGCGGTGGCCGCCCGGCTGGCCGCCCTGGGCGCGGACCCCTCGCTCGTCCGCCACGACCCGGTGCCGCGGACCCTGGACCGCAGCCGGCCGGCGACGGCGGCGGAACGCTTCCTGCAGCCGCGGGACGTCGCCTGGATCAACCGCACCGAACTGGCCTGAGCCGCCCCGGCCGGGCGGTGACGGCAACGACGAAGGCCCCGGACGGAGTCCGGGGCCTTCGGGTGGTGCGCTCAGCAGGATTCGAACCTGCAACCTCTTGATCCGTAGTCAAGTGCTCTATCCGTTGAGCTATGAGCGCCTGGGCGATCCCCTGGAGGACCGCTGCGGCGAGTTGTGGTGCGCTCAGCAGGATTCGAACCTGCAACCTCTTGATCCGTAGTCAAGTGCTCTATCCGTTGAGCTATGAGCGCTCGCCCTGGCGGCTGGCCTCCGGGGCGGTGCGGGGACAACATTACATGACCGTCGACCGGGGGTGAAATCGATTGATCCCGGGCGCCCGCGGCGCCTCCCCGGGCCCTTCCGGAACCGGCCGCGGACGGCCCCGGGGGCGCCCCTCGGCCCGACCCCGGGCCAACCCCGGAGCGACCCCGGGCAGTCCCCGGACAAGCAGAGAGCCCCGCGGGCTGTTGCCGACGGGGCTCTCACGAGGCGGAGGCTGAGGGATTTGAACCCTCGATGGGCTTTAAGGCCCAAACCGCATTAGCAGTGCGGCGCCATAGACCGGACTAGGCGAAGCCTCCTCCACCCGGACCACGACCGGAACCCCGGACGCACTCCGTGCGCAAGTGATGATGCCACAGCCCACGGGCCCGACACCAACCACCGACAACGTTACTAGGCGGGTCGTCCACAGCGCAAAGAACAATGAGATACTGCCGGGGCCCGAGGAGAGCGCGAGCCGCGAGCGCCCGCCGTGACAACCAGCCGGCGAGCCCCGCCGACGTGGCCCAAGCCGTGAGGAGACCTGTCGACGTGAGCAGCAGGCCGACCCGAGGCGCTGCTCGCCTCGCCGCGATACTCGACGCACTGCCCGACGCGCTGCTGCTGGTGAACAGCAACGGCACCGTGGTGGACGCGAACAAGGCCGCAGTGGAGGCGCTGCAGGCCCCCGGTACCTCCCTGGTCGGGCGGGGCGTGCTCGACCTCCTGCCGGAGTTCGACCCCAGCCGGATCCCCGGTTCGATGCGCCCGGCCACCACCGAGGCGGAGGGCCTGGACAGGCCCGTCCGGATGACCGCCCGGCGCACCGACGGCGGGACCTTCCCGGTCGAGGTGTCCGGCAACGACTTCACCGACGACGGTGCCGCCGCCGAGGGCCGCGGCTACGTCCCCTACGACCCGTACCGCGAGGGCTCGGGGCAGGACCTGCTGCTGCTGCTCGTCCGCGACCTGTCCGGGCGCCTCGGCGTGGAGGCGGAGCTGCGGCGGCAGCACAAGCAGACCGAGATGATCCTGCGGGCGGCCGCGGAGGGCGTGCTCGGCGTCGACCTCGACGGCCGGGTGGTGCTGGTCAACCCGGCGGCGGCGCACATCCTCGACTACCGGGCCAGCGAGCTGGGCGGCCGTGAGCTGCACCCGCTGGTCCAGCACTCCCAGGCGGACGGCACCCCGCTCGCCCAGGAGGGCTCCGCCCTGATGGACACCCTGCTGTCCGGGCGCAAGCACCGGGTGCGCGGCGCCGTGCTGTGGCGCAAGGACGGCAGGCCGGTCACCGTCGACCTCACCACCGCCCCCGTCCGGGACGGCGAGCAGCTGGTCGGCGCGGTGATGACGTTCACCGACCGGACGAAGGAGCTCGCGCTCGTCGCCCGCAACGAGCACCTCACCGCCGTCCTGGAGACGGAGCTCGGCGACGCGCTCACCGCGCTGCACCGCCGGATCGACGCACTCGCCGCGGACCCGGCCGGGCAGCTGTGGCCGGAGGCCAACTGGACGCTGCGCCGGCTCGCCGACGAGTGCCGCCGGTTCGGCACCCTGATCGAGGGGGTGCTCGCCCACCAGGCCTTCGAGGCCGACGCGGAGAGCGGGCGCAAGCAGCTCAAGCGCAAGCCGGTCGGGCTGGACGCGGTCGTCCAGCGTGCCGTGGAGCACGCCGGCGAGCTGGTCGGCCCCGGGCGGGTGCGCTACTCGGTGCACGCGGCCGCGGTGGACGTGACCGCCGACCGGGAGCGGCTGGCCCGCGCCCTCGCCCACCTGGTGGCCGACGTCAGCGGCATCACGCCGTCGCTGGACGCGCCCGGGACGGGCGCGTCGCCCACCCTCGGCGTGCCCGCCCTGCCGCCGGTCGGCGGGGAGGCCCCGATGGTGGTGGTCGCGGCCGCGCAGCGCGGCGAGGTCGCCCGGATCGAGGTCCGCGGACCGGCCCGGCAGTCCAGCCCCGTCCACCTGCCGATCGCCCGCGGCACGGTCGAGCGGCACGGCGGCGTCCTGCAGCGGCACGAACTGCCCGCCGGCGCGGGGACGACGTACGTGGTCGAGCTGCCGCTCGACCCGGCGGCGGCCCGGGCGGCGGCCGGCCGGCCGAGCGTGCCCAAGGAGACCGACACCGCGATGCTGCCGGACCTCCCCGAGGTGCGGCCGGCCGAGCGGCGGGAGAACGGCCAGGCCGGGCCGGTCGGGCGCGGCTCGCAGGAGCCCGCCGACCACGACCGCAGCGGGCCCGTCCCGCTCGGACCGATGGCGGTCGCCCCGGCCGAGCAGGCTCCGGAGCGTCCCGACCGGGTCGGCGAGGGCGACACCCCGCCGGCCGGCGTGCCGGTGGACGCGGCCGCCCGCCCGGCGGCTGACGGCTCGTCGGATGCCGTGCCCGCCGAGGAGTCCCGGCCGTCCCGGCGGCGGCGCCGGGCCGCGGCCGACGAGACCCCGGCCGGCGCGATCGCCCTGCCCGGGGTGCCGGAGCCCGGCATGCCGGTCTACCCGGGTCTGGAGAACGCCCTGCCGGCCGGCCCGCCCGTCCAGGCCGCGCCGCCCGTACAGCCGACCGGCCGCCGCCGGCGGCTCGCGGTGCCCGCCGAGCCGGAGCCGGCCGTGGCCGACGCCGCCCCGCAGCAGCAGTCCGCGGACGCCCTGCCGGTGCCGGCCGCCGCCGCACCGGCCACGGGTGCGGAGCTCGAACCGGTGCGCCCGGCCGTGCCCGAGCCCGCCGTCCCCGTCCCGGCGCAGCCGCAGCCGGTCGGCACCGGCCTGGGCGAGCTGAGCCCGCCGCGGCCGCTGCAGAGCGCCTTCGCCGCGGCCTTCCCCAGTGCCTTCCCGCAGCCGGAGGCCGCCGTGAACGGCAGCCGGTCCGGTGCCCCCGAGCTGCCGGCGCTGCCCGCGCCGTCTCGGGATTCTGGAACTCCTCCAGGTACTTCACTTGGTCTCCGCCTCCTTCGGGGCGCCCGCGGCCGCCTCCCACGGGTCGCCGAACTCCTCC
>NZ_JBEYFP010000275.1:0-7605 GCF_040634455.1 Kitasatospora sp. NPDC007106 | reverse complement strand
CCGCCGCGGGGCGGGTACGGCGGGCCCGCCGGTGTGCTCGCTGCCGACCGCCGAGGACTGGTTCGCCGGCCCGCGGAAGGGTCTGGACGAGCTGCTGCGGGAGCGGGCGGCCGCGGACGTCACCGACACCCGGCTGGCCGTCCGGCGCACCGCGGACTTCCTGCGCTGGCGGTACGGCGACGCGCCCGGCCTGGACTACCGGGTGCTGACCTGCCACCGCGGCGGCGAGCTGACCGGGGTGGCGTTCGGCCGGCCGCGGCGGCGCGGGCCGCTGGCCGAGTTCACACTCGCCGACGTGATCGTCCGGCCGGGCGACCGGGGCAGCGCGGCGCGGCTGCTGAAGCAGGCCGCGAAGGCGGGCTGCGACCACGTCGCGGGCCACCTCGCGGCGGGCACCGAAGCCGCCGCGGCCGCCCGGCGCAGCGGCTACCTGACGGCTCCGCGCACCGGGATGGTGCTGGCCGCCCGGTCCCCGTCCGGTCCGCTCACGGCGGGCCGGATCCCGGCCGACTGGCGGTTCAACCTGGGCGACCTGGAGGTCTTCTGATGGCCGCTCCGGCGGTCGCGGCGAGGCCGGCGGTGACGGCGGTGGCCGCGCTGGCCCGGCGGGTGCCCTGGCCGTCGGCGGTGGCGGCCGCGCTGGTGGTCGGCTACGTGACGCTGTTCGTGCTGGCGATGGTGCACACCGGGTACGACACCTGGGGGGCGCTGCTGGTCCTGCCCGCGCTGATGGCGATCGGCACGCCGGTCCTGGCGCGGGTCGCCGCCGCCAACCCGGAGAAGGACGTCTTCCGGCTGCTGATGCTGGCGATGGCGCTCAAGCTGCTGTGCGCCTTCCCGCGGTACCTGATGGCCTTCGTGCTGTACGGCGGCGCGGCCGACGCCAAGATGTACCACCAGCGGGGCAGCGAGCTGGCGCTGTTCCTGGACACCCACAGCCCGCTCTCCGGGACGTTCCACTACGACCTGGGGATGAAGGTCGCCGGCACGGGCTTCATCATCATCGTGACCGGCGTGGTGTACGCGATCACCGGCCCGTCGCTGGTCGGCGGCTTCCTGGTGTTCTCCTGGCTGGGCTTCTGGGGTCTGCTGCTGTTCTGGCGGGCGCTGCAGATCGCCTTCCCCGAGGCGGACTCCCGGCGGTACGCGAAGCTGGTGTTCTTCCTGCCGTCGCTGCTGTTCTGGCCGTCCAGCATCGGCAAGGACGCCTGGATGATGTTCTGCCTGGGCCTGACCACCTACGGCGTGGCGCGGCTGCTGGACCGCCGGTTCGGCGCGTTCCTCTGCATCGCGCTGGGCTCGCTGGGCACCGGCATGGTCCGCCCGCACGTCACCGTGCTGGCCGGCGCGGGCCTGACGGTGGCGTACGTGCTGCGCCGGCGGCCGCAGCAGGTGAGCGCGCTGGGGCCGCTGCGCACGGTGCTCACCGTGGTGGTGCTGGGCGTGATGGTGATGCTGATGCTGCAGCAGGTGTCGACGTTCTTCGGGACGAGCGGCACCGGCGGCGACAGCGTCAACCAGGTGCTGTCGGAGACCTCGCGGCGCACCTCGCAGGGCGGGTCGGTGATCAACCAGGCGGCGGACGACGAGTCGCCGCAGTTCAGCCTGAATCCGGCGGGGCTGCCGGTGGCGGTGGTCAGCGTGCTGTTCCGGCCCTTCCCGTTCGAGGCGTCGAACGTGCAGAACCTGGTGCAGTCGGTGGAGTGCTTCGCGCTGCTGGTGATGTTCATCCGCAGCTGGCCGCGGCTGAGTCAGGTGCCGCGGTGGTTCCTGCGGCGCTCCTACGTCGCCTTCACGATCGTCTACACCCTGCTGTTCTGCTGGGCGTTCTCGACCATCAACAACATGGGCATCCTGTCGCGCGAACGCGTGCAGGTGCTGCCGCTGGTGCTGGTGCTGCTCGCCGTCCCGCGGCCGGACGGGGACCGCCCGCGGGTGCGGGCGCACTCCCGGCCGCCGCTGTGGCGGGTGCAGCCCGGCCAGTGGGGCGGCCGGCCCGAGCCGCCGCCCGGTGGTGCCGCACCGTCCGGGCCGGCACCGCCCGACCCCGCCGCGGCGGCACCCGCCTCCGCGCGGACACCCGGCAACCGACCGACCCAGGGGGGATCGACCCGACCATGACGACCACCGACCTCGACACGCCCGCCGCCCTCGGCGGCACCCCGGCCTTCCCCGACGGCCTGCCGCTGACCCGGGTGAAGGTCCCGCACGCCGACGAGGCGCTGACCCGGATCGCCGCCGTGCTGGAGAGCGGCCAGCTCACCAACGGGCGGACGGTCGCCGAACTGGAGGAGCGGGCCGCCGAGCTGCTGCGGGTGCCGCACGTGGTGGCGGTCTCCAACTGCACGGCCGGTCTGATGCTGGTGCTGCAGGCCGCCGGGGTAGGCGGCGGCCGGCCGGTGCTGATGCCCGGCTTCACCTTCTCGGCGACCGCGCACGCCGCGCACTGGGCGGGCGGCACCCCGCTGTTCGCGGAGGCCCGCGAACAGGACATCACCCTCGACCCGGAGGACGCCGAGGCGCGGCTGAAGGCCGCCGACCGGCCGGCCGCGCTGATGGCCACCCACGTGTACGGCACCCCCTGCCAGGTGGAGCGGCTGCAGCAGGTCGCGGACACGGCCGGGGTGCCGCTGGTCTACGACGCCGCGCACGGCTTCGGCAGCGCCCGCGGCGGGGTGCCGATCGGCGGCTTCGGGCTGGCGGAGGTGTTCTCGATGAGCCCGACGAAGGTGGCGGTGGCCGGTGAGGGCGGCCTGGTCGCCACCCGGGACGCCTCGCTCGCGGCGACCCTGCGCACCGCCCGCGACTACGGCAACCCGGGCGACTACGACACGCTCTTCCCCGGGCTGAACGCCCGGATGAGCGAGCTGCACGCGGCGGTCGGCCTGGCCTCGCTGACCGGCCTGCCCGAGCGGGTGGCGCACCGCGGGGCGCTGGTGGAGGTGTTCGCGGCCGCGGTGGCGGGGCTGCCGGGACTGCGGCTCGCCCTGCCGGAGCCGGGCGACACCTCGACCTTCAAGGACCTGACGCTGATCGTGGACGCGGCCGCTTTCGGCCTCGGTGCCGCGGAGCTCGGCCGGGCGCTGAAGGCGGAGGGGGTGGACACCCGCCGCTACTTCTTCCCGCCGGTGCACCGCCAGCGCGCCTACGCGCACCTCGGGCAGGCGGGGGCGCTGCCGCTGACGGACCGGCTGGCCGACTCGGTGCTGACGGTGCCGCTCTGGTCGCACATGGACGCGGCGGCGGTGCGGCGGGTGGCCGGGGCGGTGGTGAAGGTGCAGGCGCACGCCGATCGGCTCCGGGCTGCCGGAATCTGACGGTCCGTGGGGTGTCGCGGGCGGGGCCTGCGGGGCCGCCCGCGGGCACGGCCCGGCCCACCCGGAGCGCAACCCGGTACGACGACTGGGCGGAACGGGTGACGCCGGTTGGACCGCGCCGTCCGGCCTCGGCAGGATGGCCGGCGGGGCCGAAGGGCCCGGCCGGGCCGGGCCGGCGCGGCCCCACGCATTTCGAGGAGTCACCCGGTGCTCAAGGGATTCCGCAGCTTCCTGCTGCGCGGCAACGTCGTCGACCTGGCGGTCGGCATCGTCATCGGCGCGGCCTTCACGGCCGTGGTGACGGGCTTCGTGACGGCGTTCCTGACCCCGCTGATCGGCATCGCCAGCGGCGCGGTCGGCGACTACAGCAAGGAGTCCTTCAGCGTCGCGGGCACCGTCTTCCCGTACGGGGCGTTCCTGAACGCGCTGATCAGCTTCGTGCTGATCGCCGCGGTGATCTACTTCGCCGTGGTGGTGCCGGTCGGGCGGCTGCAGGCCCGCTTCGAGCCGCGCAAGGACGTGCCGGTGGCGAAGGCCGACTGCCCGGACTGCCTGAGCACGGTGCCGGTCGCGGCCGTCCGCTGCGCGCACTGCACGACGGAGCTGGCGGGCCGTCCCGGCTTCCCGGCGCAGAGCGTACACGTCGGCTGACGTGCGGCTTCTCCGGCGGGTCCGGTCCGTCCGCGAGGCGGCCGGGCCCACCGGCGCGCGGTCCGCACCGCACGCCCTCCGGTTTCGGACGGCCGAGGGTCCGACGAGCCGACGTCGGCGGTTCGCCCGGCGTTCGACCGGCGGTCAGGGGGATCGGATGGCTTGAACTGGTCGACAGTATGTCGGATTTGCACACTTTCGAGCGTTTCGATCGAGCGAAGACTGTGTGAACGGTCGAAATCCCACCTCTTCCACTCTCCTCAGCAGGCACGTTGTGGGCTTACGGTATGCCCCATGACCTCGCCCCGCTCCTACGACGGAGTCGGCTACCCCTCTCCGTCCTTCTCCTCCGGCACGCCCATCTACGACAGCCTCGTCGCAGAACGCGGTGTCCCGCAGATCGCGCCCATCAACGTGCCGGCGGCCCTGCCCCCGGCCACCTACGGCTCCGGCTACGGCAGCAGCTACGGCAGCGGCTACAGCACCGGCTTCGACAGCCCGGTGAGCAACCTGCCCGCGCTCCCGCCGGCCCGCCTCGCCCTGGGCCCCGGCCCCAGCAGCGGCCCCGCCACCTCGTACATCCCGGCGCAGACCGCGCCGTCGATGTACGCGGCGGCCCCGCAGCCGGCCGTCCCCGGGTACGGCAGCCCGCAGCCGTACCTCCCCCCGCAGCGCCCGCAGGCGCCGGTCTCCCCCGCCCCCCAGGCCGGGTACCAGACCGGGCAGAGCTTCGGCGGCCAGAACGGCTTCGCGTCGGCGCCCTCGGGCATGTCCGGCCAGCAGTTCGGTGCGCAGGGCTTCGGCCAGGGCCCGCAGCAGGGTTTCGCCGACCAGAGCTTCGGCGGCAACCAGCTGCGCCCGGCCGCACCGGTCGCCCCGGTCCGTCCCGTCCAGCAGCAGTACCCCGGCCCCGCGTACTACCCGCAGGCCGGCTGACCGAAGCCGCACCACCCCGGCGAACGAGGGCGCCGGGCGGAGCAAGGGCACGAGGTCTTCCTCTCCGGGGCCGTCCGGCCCGCCGTACCAGGCGGACCGGGCGGCCTCCGCGCATTCCAGGCCGCGGCACCGGAGCACCGCCGCCGACTGGCAGGATGGGGGCATGCCGCAGCTGACCGCCCTCCACGTCTATCCCGTCAAGTCGACCTACCGGCTGAGCCCGGACAGCGCCGGGGTGGAGCCGTGGGGCCTCGCCGGCGACCGCCGCTGGATGCTCGCCAACCCCGCGGGCCGCGCCGTCACCCAGCGCGACGACCCCTCCCTCGGCCAGTACCGCACCCTGCCGCACGCCGACGGCTCACTGACCGTCACCGACCCCGACGGCGCGAGCATCCGCATCCCCGCACCGAGCGCCGCCGCCGGCGACCCGGCCGCGCAGGCCGACGTCTTCGGCACCTTCTTCCCCGCCGTGGAGGCCGCGAAGGAGGCACAGGTCTGGTTCTCCGACCGCCTCGGCGACGTCCGCCTGCTGCACCTCGACGACCCTGCCGGCAGCCGGCGGATCGACCCCGAGTACAGCCGGCCCGGCGAGACCACCAGCATGGCCGACGGCTTCCCGCTGCTGCTCGCCACCACCGCCTCGCTGGCCGCGCTCAACGAGCACCTCGCCGCCGACCACCCCGCCGGCGACCGGCGGGCCGAGCCGCTGCCGATGGAGCGCTTCCGCCCCAACCTGGTCGTCTCCGGCACCGGCCCGTGGGCCGAGGACGGCTGGCGGCGGATCCGGGTCGGCGAGGTGGTCTTCCGGGTCGCCAAGCCCTGCGGCCGCTGCGTGGTGACCACCACCGACCAGGAGACCGGCGAGCGCCGCGGCCCCGAGCCGCTGCTCGCGCTCGGCCGGCACCGCCGCTTCGGCAAGAAGCTCGTCTTCGGCCAGAACCTCGTACCGGAGCGTCCCGAGGGCGTCACCGGCGACCTGCTCGGCACCCTGCGGGTCGGCGACGAGGTCACCGTGCTGGAGGAGGGCCCGCGGCCGCAGCCGGACGCCCGGCGCTGACCGGCACCGCACCGTCGCCCACTCGTTGTAGTGCGCGGACGCCCCCGCGCCACGGCCGGGGGCACCCCGCGGGCGGCCGACCATCGCAGGGCTTCGACGAAGGTGGGGATGACAGACCGCATGGCAGAACAGAGGGTCCGGGTCACGCAGGACAGCGGGTCCCGCTGGCGGCGCCGCGCCGGCGAGTACGACACGCTCCACGAGGCCCTGGCGGCCGCCGAACCGGGCGACACCGTGACCGTGCGGCCGGGCGTCTTCCGGGAGGCGGTGGTGATCGACAAACCGGTCACCGTGCTGGCCGCCGAGGGCCCGGGCAGCGTCCGGATCAGCCCGCCCGGCGGGGTGCCGCTGACCGTCGCCGCCGCCGCGACCGTCCAGGACGTGATCGTCGAGGGCTCCGACCGCTCGCTGCCCGCCGTCCTGGTCACCGCGGACGGCGCCCGCCTCACCGGCTGCCGGATCGACACCCAGGCCTCCGCCGGCGTCGAACTCGGCGACGGCGCCTCCGCCGTGCTCCGCTCCTGCACCGTCGCCAACCCGGCCGGCCTCGGGGTGCGGCTGCGGCCCGGTGCCCGGGCCGGCCTCCAGGAGTGCGAGGTCTCCGCCGCGGGCCAGGCCGGCATCGCCGTGCTCGGCGGCGCCGCCGCCGTCCTGGACCGCTGCAAGGTCCACCACACCGGCGGCGCCGGGCTCCTGCTCACCGGCGCCGGCAGCGGCGCCGAACTGACCGGCTGCGAGATCTACGAGATCCGCGGCAGCGGCGTGCAGGCCGAGGACGGCGCGGTCGGCCGGCTCACCGACTGCACCGTGCACCGGGTCACCGGCAACGGCCTCACCCTGGACACCGATGCCGAACTGCTGCTCGCCGGCTGCCGCATCCACGACCTGCCGGAGAACGCCGCCGACCTGCGCGGCCGGGCCCGGCTGCGGCTGGAGCGCTGCACCCTGCACACCTTCGGCCGGGGCGCGCTCTCCGTCTGGGACGCCGGCACCGAGGTCGAGGCCGAGGGCAGCGAGATCCACTCCGCCGGCGGCGACTACCCGGCGCTGTGGGTCAGCGACGGCGCCCGCCTCGCCCTCGCCGACTGCACCCTGCACGACCTCCCCGACGCCCTGTTCGTGCTCGACCGCGACTCCCGGGCGAGCGCCGCCGACTGCTCGTTCAGCCGGATCCGCTCCTCCGCCGTCTCGGTCAGCGGCGGCGCCACCGCCGACCTGACGGACTGCCGGATCCAGGAGGCCGGCACCGGGCTCTGGTTCCGCGACCACGGCAGCGGCGGCCTGCTCACCGGCTGCGAGATCGCCGACGTCGCCACCGGCGTGATCGTCGCCAAGGGTGCCGACCCGGTGCTGCGCGAGTGCACGGTGCGCGGCGCGGGCGACGCCGGGGTGTACGTCTCGGCCCAGGGCCGCGGCACCTTCGAGGACTGCCGGGTCTCGCACGGCCGCGGCTTCGGCTTCCACGTCATCGACGGCTGCCGCACGGTGCTCACCCGCTGCCGGGCCGAGCAGAACGGCCGGGCCGGCTTCGAGTTCTCCGAGGCGGGCCCGGTCACCGAGGGCTGCGTCTCGGACGACGTCCCCCCGCCGCCGCCCGCGCTGCCGGTGCCGCGCGCCGCGCTGCCCGCGGCGCCGCCGCTCGCC
>NZ_JBEYFP010000274.1:0-7614 GCF_040634455.1 Kitasatospora sp. NPDC007106 | reverse complement strand
GCCGCCCGCGCGGGCGCCCGGGGGGACGGAGGTGGAGGCCATGGCGATCTCCCTTTCGGAGACGTACGGATGTCCCGACCGTCCGTCCGGTCGCCGGGCCGGGCCATCGGGACTGGGCCGTCCGGGTACCGGGGTCGCCGCAGGTGGCGCAGCCCCCGCCCGGTACGGAGTACGCCCGCTGTCGGGCACCGGTGCCGACGCGAGGGGTGCCTCGGTGGCTCTGCACAATGCTCAGGAACCGGCGGCCGACCCGGCCGTCGACGTCTTCGCCTCGCCTCTGAGCGAGCGGCCGCCCCGTGGAGGGCCGCTCAGTCCTGCCGGTACACCGCCAGTGCCCAGATGACGAAGATGTCCAGGGCGATGATCACGATGCTCCACAGCGGGTAGTACGGCAGCCACAGGAAGCTCGCGATGAGGCTCAGCGAGGCGACCCCGATGCCGGCGTACCGGGCCCAGGCCATGCCGCGGAGCACGCAGAGGCCGACGAGGGCGACCACGAGGCCCAGGATGATGTGGATCCAGCCCCAGGAGGTCACGTCGAACTTGAACACGTAGTTCGGTGTGGTGACGATCAGCTCGTCCTGCGCGACGGCGACGATCCCCTGGAACAGGTCGAGGAGACCGGTGACCAGCATCACCACGCCGGCGAACAGCACCAGGCCGGTGACCCAGCCGCTGTTCTGACGCGGTGGCAGGCCCCCCGTGGCGGGGCCCGGGGGGACGGAGGTGGAGGCCATGGCGATCTCCCTTTCGGAGACGTACGGATGTCCCGACCGTCCGTCCGGTCGCCGGGCCGGGCAATCGGGGCTGGGCCGTCCGGGTACCGGGGTCGCCGTAGGTGGCGCAGCCCCCGCCCGGTATGGAGTACGCCCGCTGTCGGGCCCGCGAGGGCGCCCGTAGGGTCCGAGGGGATGCTGTCGGACGACGCGAGAGGGGCCCTCGGTGGCTCTGCACAACGCTCAGGAACCGGCGGCCGACCCGGCCGTCGACATCTTCGCCTCGCCGCTGAGCGAGCGGCCGCTGCCCAAGCGGGCCATGCCGGACTTCCCGGCCCCGCCGTCGGTGGTCTTCCAACTGCTGCGCAACGAACTGCTGCTGGACGGCAACGCCGCGCAGAACCTGGCGACCTTCTGCACGACCTGGGCGGACGACGAGGTCCGCCGGCTGATGGACCTGTGCCTCGACAAGAACATCGTCGACAAGGACGAGTACCCGCAGACCGCGGAGATCGAGTCGCGCTGCGTGAACATCATGGCCGACCTGTGGCACGCGCCGGCCGGTGCCGAGGGGGCCAACGCGGTCGGCTGTTCGACCACCGGCTCCAGCGAGGCGGCGATGCTCTGCGGCCTCGCGCTGAAGTGGCGCTGGCGCGACCGGCGCAAGGCCGCCGGGCAGTCGACCGAGCGCCCGAACCTGGTCTGCGGGCCCGTCCAGGTGTGCTGGGAGAAGTTCGCCCGGTACTTCGACGTGGAGCTGCGCCAGGTGCCGGTGGAGCCCGGCGCGACCGGCCTGCAGCCGCACCAGCTGCGCGAGTACGTCGACGAGAACACCATCGGCGTCGTCGCGATCCTCGGCGTGACCTACACCTGCACCTACGAGCCGGTCGCGGAGATCGCCGCCGAGCTGGACCGCATCCAGACGGAGACCGGCATCGACGTGCCGCTGCACGTGGACGCCGCCTCGGGCGGGTTCATCGCCCCGTTCCTCCACCGCGACCTGGTCTGGGACTTCCGCCTGCCGCGGGTCTCCTCGATCAACGCCTCGGGCCACAAGTACGGCATGGCCCCGCTGGGCGTCGGCTGGGCGCTGTGGCGGGACAACGACGCGCTGCCGGACGACCTGGTCTTCCACGTCTCCTACCTCGGCGGCGACATGCCGACCCTCGCGCTGAACTTCTCCCGCCCCGGCGGACAGGTCGTCACCCAGTACTTCATGTTCCTGCGGCTCGGCCGCGAGGGGTACCGACGGGTCTACCAGGCCTGCGCCGACACCGCGCAGCACCTGGCCCGGCAGGTCGCCGAGATGGGCCCGTTCACGCTGCTGTACGACGGTGTGGGTGCGCTGCCGGCGGTCTCCTGGACGCTCACCGACCCGGACTCGGTCGGCTGGAGCCTGTACGACCTGTCCGACCTGCTGCGGATGCGCGGCTGGCAGGTGCCCTCGTACCCGCTGCCGCCGGACCGGCAGGAGACGGTCATCCAGCGCGTCCTGGTGCGGCACGGCGTCGACCGGGACGAGATCGAGCTGCTCGCCGAGGACATGCGCCGGGCGATCAAGCGCCTCGAACAGGGACACCCGCACGAGGCGGACCGCGTCGGTTTCCATCACTGAGTACGGTGGGGTCGGGGGTCGGACGTCGGGACGAGCGAACGGGAGGCCGATGGTGGCGGGCGACGACGGGTTCGACAGGTACCGGCCCAGTGCGGTCGGCGAGATGCTGCGGGACCGGCCGCCGATGGCCCGCGAACTGCCGGTCTTCGAAACCGACCTGGCACCGGCCGAGCCGGGAGCGCTCTTCGTGGACTGGCTGGTGCAGGCCCTCGAGGCGGGTGTGCTCGACCCGCAGGTGATGACGCTCTCGACGGTCGACGCGGACGGCGTGCCCGATGCCCGGGTGCTGGTACTGCGGGACGTCGACGCGGCCGAGGGCGCCTGGCTGTTCGCCGCGGAGGCCGACAGTCCGAAGGGCCGTCAACTCGCGCTCAGCCCGATGGCCGCGCTCAGCGTGTACTGGCCGCTGCTCGGCCGCCAGGTCCGCGTCCGCGGTTCGGTCGAGGCCGCGCCGCCGGCCGTCTCCGCGGAGGAGTTCCGCGGACGCTCGCCGGGCGCCCGGGTCGCCTCGCTGGTCGGACGGCAGAGCGAGCCGCTCGGGTCGCTCGCCGCGTACGACCTGGCGGCCGACGAGGCCCAGCTGCTGCTGGACGCCGACCCGGAGCTGGTGGCCGCGGGGCACACGGTGTACGTGTTGCGCGCCGCCGAGGTCGAGTTCTGGCAGGGCGACCCGAGCCGGCGGCACGTCCGGCTGCGGTACACCCGCACCGGCCTCGGCACCGGCCGGATCGCCTGGACCAGCACCCTGCTCTGGCCGTAGGGGAGCAGCACCGCGAAGGGGCAGCAACACAGGGGCGTGTGGGGCGTCTCCCAGCCTTCGGCCGGGAGACGCCCCACACCACCCTGATCGGCGCCTGCCGACTGTCAGGCCGCGGTGCCGGCCAGGACCCGGGCTGCCGGGTCCGGTTCCTGGGCGGCTGTCGGGGCGGGGCGTCGCAGGCCCTTCAGCAGGATCACCAGGCCGGCGGTGACGACGGTGCCCGCGGCGATCGCCACCAGGTAGAGCACCGGGTTGCCGATCAGCGGCAGGACCCAGATGCCGCCGTGCGGCGCCCGCAGGGTCGAGCCGAAGGCCATCGTCAGACCGCCGGCGACCATGCTGCCCGCCATCGCGGAGGGGATCACCCGCAGCGGGTCGGCCGCGGCGAACGGGATCGCGCCCTCGGTGATGAACGAGGCCCCGAGCACCCAGGCGGCCTTGCCGTTCTCCCGCTCCTCACGGGTGAACAGCCGCCGCCGCACGGTGGTCGCCAGGGCCAGGCCCAGCGGCGGGGTCATGCCGGCGGCCATCACCGCGGCCATCACCTTCAGGCTGCCCGCGTCCGGCACCGAGCCCGCGGTGGTCAGCGCGCCGGCGGCGAAGGTGTACGCCACCTTGTTGAGCGGGCCGCCCATGTCGAAGGCCATCATCGCGCCCAGCAGCAGGCCGAGCAGGATCGCGTTGGTGCCCGACAGGCTGTTCAGCCAGTCCGTCAGCCCCTTCATCGCGGAGGCGATCGGCGAGCCCAGCACCACGAACATCAGGAAGCCGACCGCGGCCACCGACAGCAGCGGGATCACCACCACCGGCATGATCCCGGCGATCGCCCGCGGCACCTTCCAGCCGGTCATCCAGCGCACCAGCAGGCCCGCGATCAGACCGGTGACGATGCCGCCGAGGAAGCCCGCGCCGACCGTCACCGAGACCGCGCCGCCGACGATGCCCGCCGCCAGCGCCGCCCGGTCCGCGATCGCGTAGGCGATGAACCCGGAGAGGACCGGCACCAGGAAGGCGAAGGCCGCCGCGCCGGTCTGGAAGAGCAGCGCCGCCCAGCTCAGGTGGGACGTCCAGTCGAAGTGGCCGACCACCGACGGTGCCGAGGAGATCGTGTAGCCGCCGATCGCGAAGCCCAGTGCGATCAGCAGTCCGCCGGCCGCGACGAACGGGATCATGTAGCTGACACCCGTCATCAGGTAGCCGCGCAGCCGCTTCGCCCAGTGCTCCTGCCGCTGCACGGGCGCCGGGGCGGCGGCCGGCTCCGCGGTGCGGGCGGGGGCGGCCGCGGCGAGCGCGACCGCCTCGGCGACCAGCTCGTCGGCCCGGTTGACGCCGGCCTTCACCCCGGTGTCGACCGTCGGCAGCCCGGCGAACCGGGCCCGGTCGCGGACCTCCACGTCGTGCGCCAGGATCACCGCGTCCGCGGCGGCGATCACCGCCGGGTCCAGCGGGGTCGAGCCCGCCGAGCCCTGGGTCTCCACGTGGATGGTGGCACCGGCCCGGGCCGCCGCCTGCTCCAGCGCCCGGGCGGCCATGTAGGTGTGCGCGATGCCGGTCGGGCAGGAGGTCACCGCGACCAGCCGCGGGCCGCCCGCCGAGGGCGAGGGGGCAGCGGCGGTCGCCGCGGGCTCCGGCGAGGGGGCCGGCTCCTCGTCGTTGACCAGGGCGGAGACCGCGCTCGGGTCGGTCGCCGCGCGCAGCGCCCCGGTGAACTCCGGGTCCATCAGCCGCCGGGCCAGCGAGGCCAGGATCTGCAGGTGGGCGTCGTCCGCGCCGTCCGGGGCGGCGATCATGAAGACCAGGTCGGCCGGCCGGCCGTCCGGGGCGTCGAAGTCCAGCCCGCGGGTGCTGCGCCCGAAGGCCAGGCTCGGCCGGGTGACGTGGGCCGAGCGGCAGTGCGGGATGCCGATCCCGTCGCCCAGGCCGGTCGGCGCCTGCGCCTCGCGGGCGGCCACGTCGGCGAGGAAGCCGTCGAGGTCGGTGACCCGTCCCTCGGCCGCCAGCCGCTGGGCCAGGGCACGGAGGGCCTCCGCCTTGTCGTCGGGGGCGAGGTAGAGATCCACGAGCGCAGGTGTGATCAGTCTGCCGTTGTCGCTCATCGTGTCGGTCCTTCACCAGTCGTGCATCGGTGGTGCGTGGTCGGTTCCCTGTGCCCCCAGGTCCTTCCGATCGGCCGTGCGACGGCCGGTGCGCGTCTGCGGCCCTCGCGGCCGCGCCCGGTTCAGCGGCCCAGCGGCAGCTCCCGCGGCACGTCGGCGGTCACCACGACGGTGTCCGGTTCGAGGTCGGCCGGGATCGGCATCACGCTGCCCGGCAGCCGGACGGCCGCCGCGCCGTGCGCCAGCGCCGAGGCCAGCGCCTTCGGTCCGCTGCCTCCGGCGCCGAGGAACCCGGCCAGGGAGGCGTCGCCGGCACCGACGTCGCTGCGGACCTCGTCCACCGGCGCCGTGCCGTACCAGGAGCCCTCCTCGGCGACCAGCAGCATGCCGTCCGCGCCGAGGCTGGCCAGCACCTGCTGGGCGCCGAGCTCGCGCAGCCGCTCGGCCGCGTCGAGGGCCGCGCCGAGGGTGGCGACCGGACGGCCGACCGCCTCGGCGAGTTCGTCGAGGTTCGGCTTGACCACGTCGGGGCCGGCCGCCAGCGAGGCCAGCAGGGCCGGGCCCGAGGTGTCCACGGCGATCCGGGCGCCGCCCAGGTGGGCCTCGGCGACCAGGTCGGCGTACCACTCGGGTGCCAGGCCGCGGGGCAGGCTGCCGCAGCAGGCCAGCCAGTCCACGTCCGCCCCGGCGGCCTGCCGGCGGACGGCGCCGAGCAGCGCCGCCGACTCCTCGGCGGTCAGCTGCGGCCCGGGTGCGTTGATCTTGGTGAGCGGGCCGTGCCGCTCGACGACCGACACGTTGATCCGGGTGTCGCCGGCGACCGGGACGGCCGCCACGTCGATGTCCTGACGGTGCAGCAGCTCCGCCAGCAGCCGGCCGGGCGCGCCGCCGAGCGGCAGCACGGCGGCGGTGCGGTGACCGGCGGCGGTGAGCGCCCGGGCCACGTTCACGCCCTTGCCACCCGGGTCCAGCCGGTCCCCGGTGGCCCGGTTGACCTCGCCGCGGGCGAGCTCGGACAGCTCGTAGGTGCGGTCGAGGCTGGGATTGGGGGTGATGGTGACGATCATGCGCGGATCACTTCCGGTCCGAGTTCTTCGATCTCCGCGGCCTGCCGGTCGGTCAGCCCGCTGTCGGTGACCAGGACGTCGACCTGCTCCAGCGAGCCGAACCGGGCGAAGTGCCGGGTGCCGTACTTCGAGGAGTCCGCGACCAGCACGATCCGGTGCGCCCCGGCGACCATCGCCCGCTTCACCGCGGCCTCGGCGAGGTCCGGCGTGGAGAGGCCGCCCTCCCGCGAGAAGCCGTTGGTGGCCACCACGGCCACGTCGGCGTGCACGTCGGCGAGCGCGCGCAGCGCCCAGTCGTCGACGGCGGCGTGGGTGCGGTGCCGGAGCCGGCCGCCGACCAGGTGCAGCGAGAGCGAGGGGTGGTCGGCCAGGCGGGCGGCGACCGGCAGCGCGTTGGTGACCACGGTCAGCGTGCTGTCCGCGGGCAGCAGCGCCGCCAGCCGGGAGACGGTGGTGCCGGCGTCCAGCAGCACGCTGCCCTCGGCGGGCAGCAGGGCCAGCGCGGCGCGGGCGATCCGCTCCTTCTCGTCGGCGGCGGTCGAGTCCCGCTCGGCGAGGCCGGGCTCCAGGTGCAGCGCCCCGGCGGGCAGTGCCCCGCCGTGGACGCGGCGCAGCAGCCCGGCCCGGTCGAGGGTGCTGAGGTCGCGCCGGATGGTCTCCTGCGTGACGTTGAACTCCTCGGCGAGCGAGGGGACGTCGACGCGGCCCCTGGTCTGGGCGAGCTGCAGGATCTGCTGCTGGCGCTCGGGAGCGTACATGTGGGATCGGGTCCGTTCATGTCTGTTTACGCCTGGTTGACTCCGACGATACGCCCCGGCCGTGGAAAAGCAAGAGTCCGAACATGTGGGATTTCTGCCCGATTGCGTTGACATGCCGAGCGAACCGGGCGTAAAACCAAATGAAACCCACCCGGTGACGGGTGCGTGACCACCCCCGACCGCCCGGTACCCGCGGACCGCCCCCACCGCCGGTACCGGGCCCGCGGCCCCCATCCGGACCGCCCGTTCGGGCACTCCCGGACGCACCCCGTGAACCCGAAGGACACCCATGCCCCAGCTCCTGGTCACCGTCGGCTCGCAGAGCGGCCTGCACGCCCGACCCGCCTCCCTCTTCGTCCGGGCCGCCGCCCGGCAGAGCGTCAAGGTCGGCGTCGGCCGCCCCGGCCAGACCCCGGTCGACGCCCGCAGCCTGCTCTCCGTCCTCGCCCTCGCCGCCGGCCACGGCGACACCCTGGAACTCACCGCCGACGGCGAGGAGACCGCCGCCCGCGCCGCCCTCGACGAACTCGCCGCCCTGCTCGCCGACGACCTGGACGCCGTCCGGTGACGGCCGCCCCGCTGCACGGCATCGGCGTCGGCCG
>NZ_JBEYFP010000273.1:0-7632 GCF_040634455.1 Kitasatospora sp. NPDC007106 | reverse complement strand
CCGGGAGACGAAGGAGCGGTCGATCTTCAGCTCGCCGACCGGCAGGCTGCGCAGCCGGGTCTCCGGACGTGCACGTCTGGTCGAAGTCCCTGACGAGACAGAGGTTGTAGCCGTCGTCGTCGTACTGGACCTTGGCGTCGAGGTCGCAGCCGACCTGGGAGTGGCGGCCCGTGGACACCGTGAACGAGTCGCCTGCCGTGGCCGAGTCCGACGCGTAGACATCCCCTGACGGATCGCTCGACACGAGGAACTTCCACCCGCCTCCCGCCACCCCTGTCGAGCACTCGTAGTCGGGTACGGCGTTGAGGATCCCACTCCAGGTGAGGGTGTGGTCGGCCGACACGTGCAGCCTGGCGCCGGCTGCATTGCCCCAGTCGCCGACCAGATCGGCCTGCCCGATCACCGCCGACCCGCCACCGGCGCCGGCGCACGACGTGCACCCCAGAACCAGACACCAGAGAACTGCGGCCACCCACCCGAACCGCCCGTTGAACCGGTGGGTCGGCCGGCGGCCCGTCCCGCCACCCGGCCGCGGCTCCGACGGCGCGGCAGGGTCGGTTCCGGCCGGGGTTCCGATAGTCGAGTCCATGTCCATCCGGTGGTGGGAATGCGTCGCCGCAGCCCGCAGGGACTGGGCTCTACGGAGTCTTCGGGGGAGCCGCTGGCCACGGCCGCACCGACCGTCCGGAGAGCCGGTGCCGGTTCCCGCACTGCGGTCGGGTGCTGTCACCGGGCCGCTCGGGAATACCGCAGGGCCCGGCCGAGCACCACGCCGACGAACAGCGGCAATTCGGCGCATCCGGCGTACACCAGCCAGACGACCGCTTCGACGAGGAGCCCGTGGGGCGTCGGAGCTCCAGCCGATGCGCCGAGCCAGAGGCTCTGCGCCAGGAAGAGGGCGGCGGAGAGTCCGGCCGCGAGGCCGAGGAGTGCCCGGGCCTCCAGGTAACCGAGGAGGATGCCGAGCAGCAGGCCCGAGCCGCCGCCCAGGAGGAGTACCAGCGGCAGAACCGCACTGCCCGACCGGGGCCCGGCGACCGACGGGAGGAAGAGGGCCAGCGGCGCGAAGACGGCCCAGGCTGCGGAGCAGTACGTGCTGTACAGCGGAGGTCGGAGCCTCGTGCTGCCGCGTACCGTGCGACCGCTGTACTCGGGCATCGGGCCCCTCCCTGCCGTTCCCGGGCAGGTGGAACCCCTGCCTCGCTCGGTGCCGGTCATCCTTCCAGCTCTTTTGAACGCGTTCAAGTTCTCTTCCGGTGGATGGCGCCGGGCTCCGGCCACTCTTCCGGGGGACGGTGGGTCCGGCCGTCCGGCGGAGGTGCCGGGGTGTCGGGTCCGGGGTGGCGCGGCGGTGTTCGCACGGTGGGGCATGACACGTACTCAGACCGCGCTGCTCTGTGCGGCCACGCTGTTCGCCGCCACGCTGCAGTCCACGGCCGGGGTGGCCGTCGCCGCCGGGGGTGGCGGGCACGACGGGCAGGCCTGCGTCAGCACCCCGGAGCCGCTCCGCGGGAAGGCCCGGCAGGTCGACCGGATCGTCGGCCAGGTGAAGGACGAGCTCGGGCTGAAGGCCGTCCTGTTCAAGGTGACCCAGGGCGGCCGGGAGGTCGTCACCGGGGCGCAGGGCGAGTCGATGACGGGCGTGCCGGCCGAGCCGGGCATGCACTTCCGGGCCGGTTCGGTGGCGATCGCCTTCATGGGCACCGTGCTGCTGCAGCTGGTCGAGGAGGGCGAGGTCGGCCTCGACGACCCGGTCTCCCGGTGGCTGCCCGGCCTGCCGCACGGCGACGAGATCACCCTGCGGATGCTCGGCAGCTCCACCTCCGGCCTGGTCGACTACGTCCGCGACCCCGGTTTCCTGGCCGCGCTCGCCGCCGAGCCGTTCCGCCAGTGGACGCCGGAGGAGCTGGTGGGCATCTCCACCGCCCAGGACCTCTGGTACGACCCGGGCACCAGCTGGAGCTACTCGCACGCCAACTTCGTCCTGCTCGGCGAGGCCCTGGAGCGCATCACCGGCACCCGGCTGGACCGGCTGCTGGAGGAGCGGGTGACGGGCCCGCTCGGGCTGCGGAACACCCGCAACAGCTTCACCCCGGAGATCGAGTCCCCGGTGCTGCACGCCTTCACCGCCGAGCGCGGCACCTACGAGGAGTCCACCTTCTGGAACCCCTCGTGGACGACCGCGCCGGGTGCCGTCCTCACCACCCACATCTGCGACCTGGAGCGCTCCGCCCGGGCGGTCGGCAGCGGCGAGCTGCTCGACCGCCGTTCCTTCCGGGTGCAGCTCGACCCCGGCACGGTCGGCCTCGGCGGGGCCACCAAGACCTGCCCGGCGGACGTCTGCCTACTGAACACCGAGGCCAGGCACTTCGGGCTGGGTATCCTGGTGGTGAACGACTGGGTGGTGCAGAACCCGTCGTTCTCCGGCTACGCCGCCCTCCAGGCGTACCTGCCGCAGAGCCGGCTGTCCATCGCCGTCTCCGCCACGAAGGGGCCCGACGCCCCGGAGGGGAACGCCGCCCAGGTCGTCGCCGAGCGCATCTCCCGACTGCTCGCCCCGCAGAACCCGCTGGACCTCCGCTGACCCGGCCGTCCGCCGGCCGACACCCCGCGACGAGGTGTCGGCCGGCGGCGGTTCAACCGCTCTACCGCCGGGTAACTCGGCTCTGCCGACGCAACGTTGGCATGAATCCGACACTCTTGACACCCGGGCAGGCCCGATGATCCGGCACCTCCTCCGCACCGCACTGACGCTCGCCCTCCCGGCCGCGCTGCTCGTCGCCCCCGCGGCCTCGGCCGCACCGGCGTCCGCCGCCGGTTCACCCGTGGGCGCGGCGGCCTCCGGCCCCGCCGCCGACTGGACGGCGCCGCTCTCCACCCGCGGCCGCTACATCGTCGACGCCACCGGTGCCCGCTTCAAGCTCCGGGCCGGCAACTGGGACGGCGCCCAGGGCTCCTGGACGGGATCCGGCAGCGCCGCCGACCCGGCCAACCACCACAGCGGCCAGGACTCCCACGGCATCCCGCTCGGCCTCGACCGCGCCCAACTACCGACCCTGATGGCGGACTTCCACCGCCTCGGGCTCAACAGCATCCGGCTGCCCTTCTCCAACGAGATGATCCGCACCACCGCGCCGGTGCCCGACGCCGCCGTCGCGGCCAACCCGCAACTGCGCGGCCTCACCCCGCTGCAGGTCTACGACGCCGTGGTGCGGGCGCTCACCGCGGACGGCTTCGCGGTGATCCTCAACAACCACACCAACACCACCCGTTGGTGCTGCGGCCTGGACGGCAACGAACGCTGGAACAGCAGCCAGTCCACCGCGCAGTGGGAGGACGACTGGGTGTTCATGGCCCGGCGCTACCGCGACAACAAGCGGGTGGTCGGCGCCGACCTGTACAACGAGGTCCGCCGCGACTACCTCGACGACCCCAACTGGGGCCTCGGCGACGCCCACGACTGGTACGCCGCCGCCCAGCACGCCGGGGACCGCATCCTCACCGAGGGCAGCCCGGACCTGCTGATCGTGGTCGAGGGCATCAACTGGACGGGCATCCCCGCCGACGGCCTTCCGCACGGCCGCCCCACCCTCGCCCCCGTCCGCACCCTCTCGCACACCCTGGTCGCCTCCCACAAGCTGGTCTACTCGGCGCACTTCTACGGCTACACCGGCCCCAAGCACAGCGGCGCCACCGGCCTCGGCGAGACCCACGACGCCCGCTACCAGGACCTGAGCCGTGACGAGCTCTACCGGGTCCTCGACCAGCAGGCCCTCTACGTCGCCGCCGAGAGCGGGCAGCACTTCACCGCCCCCGTCTGGGTCAGCGAGTTCGGCATCGGCGCGGACGAGGCCGCGGCCGCGCCGCGGACCTGGTTCGGCAACTTCACCGACCGCCTGGCCGCCCTCGACACCGACTTCGCCTACTGGCCGCTGGTCGGCTGGAACGACCCCGGCCGCGGCGACAGTTGGGCCCTCCTCCGGTACACCGCCACCGGCGGCCGCTCGGGCCTGCTGGACGGCACGGACTGGCGCGCCGACGCCTGGAACCGTCTCGCCGCCGCGCCCGGCCTCACGGGGCCGGTGCCGGCCGCCGACTCCTGGCACATGCTGACCACCGACCACGCCGATGCCGTGCAGTCCCTGCGGGTGCGCGCCGCAGGAGACTGGGACGGTGGAGCCCGCAAGGCCGTCTGCCCCGACGGGGAACGCCTCGCCGGCGTCGCCCACACCGGCGGCCGCGGCCTGTGCACCGACACCGCGACCGGCGGCGACCTGCGGGCCGCCACCGGCGAGGCCGTCGTCGTCCGCGACGAACGCAACGTCCCGGCAGGCGGCGACTGGGCCTCCGGCTACACCAAGTACCAGTGCGCGCAGGGCCAGTACCTGATCGGCTACAGCCTGCGCGGCTCCCGGGTCTCGGCCGTCCTCTGCGCCACGGCCCGCCGCCCGCTGGGCACCGGCACCCGCACGGTCTGGTTCGACCGCGGCGACAACCGCCCGTCCGCCGGCCCCGGCGGCGAATTCGCCTACGGCGCCTACAAGGGCCAGTGCGCACCCACCGAGTACGCCGCCGGCCTCGCCTTCACCACCCGCATCGGCTCCTCCGGAACCCCGGACGCGCTGCTCTGCCGCCCGCTCTCCTGAACCGCTACGGCGCGGGCGCGGGCACTGCCGTGAGCACGAGTCCGTCGTCCGTCCCGGCACGGCCGACCCGGACCTCGACGGTGCCCGCGCCGCGCCGCAGCGTGAACACCGGATGGACCGCCATCAGGAAGTCGAGCCCCTCCCGGTCGGCCGCCGACAGGGGAGGGGCGAGCAGCGCCTCGCACCGCCACGCTCCGCCGGCCGTGGAGACCGCGCCGAGACGGACGGCCACCCGGCCCAGACAGGTCTCCGGGTTGGCCCACCACTCCAGGTGCGCGGTCGTATCGCGGTCGTCCATGCGGCCAGTGTCGCAGCGCCGTCCACCGGATATCGTCGGCCGGGCGACAGCGGCGAGGCGGATGCGGACGGGCGGGTGACGGTGGTTCGGGAGGACGACGTGCGGTGGCTGTCCGGCCTTGTGGGACGGGCCGAGCCGGACGAGGGCTGGGCGGAGGACGAGCACCTCCGGTACCGGCTGTACCAGGAGTGCCTGGCGGCCTGCCCCTCGGCGGCCGACGAGGAACGGATCGTGGGGATCGTCGTCCGGGACCAGGACGCGGCGATGGCCGAATCCACGCTGGTGTGGCACGTCGACCGGCTGGCACCGGACTTCACCACGGCGGAGGGCCTCGCCGACCGGGTGAGCACCCTCGCCGGACAGGCGCCGGGGTTCGCCTTCCTGCAAGCGAGGATCGGGCAGTGGGTGCCGGTCAAGCGGGCGGAGGCCGACCCGGAGGGCTCGGTCGCGGCCGTGCTGGCCGGGAACCTCTGGCTCCAGCGAACGATCGCGGACACCTCGCGGTCGCCCGTCCTGGTGGGCGTCCTCGCCGAGCGCGGAGCGGCCCGGAAGCTCCGGAACACGGCCGCGGACCGGCTCCGCAGGCTCGCCTCCGCCGGGGGCGCTGCGTCACCTTGAGCCGGGGCCGCAGCCCGGTCTCAGCTGCGGAAGCCGACGTGGACGTGGTCGTGGTGGGCGTCGTCGGTGAAGAACTGGTTGGGGGCGGTGCCGCCGGAGAGCTGGCGCGGGCCGCCGACGTTGTAGGAGCCGCTCGCCGCCGCGGCCCGCATGAAGCCGTCGACCAGGTCGTGCGGGGTCGCCGGGTCGACCACCTCGTGTCCGTCGATCCGCCAGACGTCGAAGGCCCGCCCCGGCGGATGGTCGCTCGGCCGGGAGGTGCCGAACACGTCGATGGGATGCCCCGAGCGCAGCACGGTCACCGCGTACGAGTACCGCCCGGCCAGCGTCAGCATCGAGGCGAGGACGCTCTCGTGCACGCCGCCCCCGCGGACGTCCGCGACCGCGGCCGGCGGCAACTGGATCCGCGGCTCGGCCAGCACCCGCTGCGCCGCGTCGGAGAGGGTGGCGGCGGGCGGTGCCGGCTCCGCCGGGTGCAGGGCCGTGACGTTCCAGCGCGGCTGCGCCCTGACCAGCCGCACGTCGACGGTGGTGCCCCCCGAACCCTCGGTGGTCCACTGCCGGCACGGGACCATCACGCTGGCGGAGTCGGTGAGGTGTCCGCCCCACTGGGCGTTGACGACCTGCAGGACGGCCTGCGGGGCGGTGCCGAGCAGCGGTCCGGCCTGGTCGGCGAGCGTGGGGTCGAGGCCGAGCGCCCGGACCCGGTCCCGGGCGGCGGCCAGGCCCTGCCCGCCGGCGGGCCAGGCGCCGAGCGCCTCGACCAGCTGGGTCGCCCGCAGTTTCACGTCCGGGTCGATCTCACCCGGGCCCGGCTGCCACGGGGCGGTGGCCGGGAGCGCCGTGGAGGAGCTCTCCGAGGGGGTCGCGGGCGCGGACGGGCTGGCCGGCGCGGCCGGGGAGGCGGCACCGGTGGCCGTCCGGCTGCTGGTGCAGGCCCCCAGCACCACCCCCGCCAGGCCGAGCAGCACCGCCCGCCGGGGCACCTGGAACGCCTGCGGCGAGGGCCGGGGGTTCTCGGCACTCACCGCTCCACCGTACGACGGCCGCGCCCGGGCGGCCCGGCCACCGGGTGCAGCGTCCCGGAACGCCGGAACCCGGCGCACACCCCGTGTGATCATGTCGGCATGGCAACCGGTCGGATCATCTTCCTCAACGGCACGTCCAGCTCCGGCAAGTCCAGCATCGCGCGGGAACTCCTGGACGTCCTGGACGACGGCGTCTTCTTCCACCTGGCGGTCGACGGCTTCAACGCCATGCGCACCAAACGGGAACTCGGCGAGGCCGAACTCGCAGCCGCGCTGCGCCGCACCAGGGAGGGCTTCCACCGCTCGATCGCCGCCATGGCGAGTGCGGGCAACGACGTCGTCGTGGACCACGTGCTGAGCGAGGAGTGGCGGCTGCTCGACTGCCTCGCCGTGCTGCCGCCGGAGGACGTGCTGTTCGTCGGCGTCCACTGCCCGCCGGACGAACTGGCCCGACGCGAACGGGACCGGGGCGACCGGCCGCCGGGCCTCGCGGTGCACCAGTACGGGCTGGTGCACCGGCACGGCGACTACGACCTGGAGTGCGACACCGCCGCGGCGAGCCCCCGGGCGTGCGCGGAGCGGATCAAGGAGTTCCTGCCGCGGCGTCCCACGCCGACGGCGTTCAGCCGGCTCCGCGAGAGGTACCTGACGGACGGTCGGCACGCGGTCTGAGCCGTGATCCGAGGTGGACGGGGGCACCTCAGGGGCGCGTGGGGGCAGGGAGCGACGCGCTACACCTGGACCGGTGTCGCGGGGCGGCTTTCGCGGCCCGGGCGGTCGAGGGCGGTGGCGGTGTACCGGCCGGTGGGGAGGGGCAGGGGACGGGCGCAGTCGGCGGCGGGCAGGCAGGCGGCCAGGGTGTCCGCGGTGAGCTGCGGACGGTCGCCGGGTGTCTGCGGGAGGCGGTGGACGGCGTAGCGGAACGGCGGCGGGCCGCCGGGGGCGATGCGCAGGGTGCCGTCCGCCGCGGTCAGGACGGGCGCTGCCGGGGGAGTGCCGCCGGCGAGCCGTGGCAGCAGCGGGGGCAGGGCGGGGCGGTGCC
>NZ_JBEYFP010000272.1:0-7636 GCF_040634455.1 Kitasatospora sp. NPDC007106 | reverse complement strand
CGCCGGCACGCCCCCGAGGACCAGGCGGAGGCCCGCCGGCCCCGCCCGCGCAGCCGTGCCGCCCGCCGGCCCACCGGCCGCGAGCGGCACGACGAGAAGATCACGGTCTACGTCTCCGCCGAGGAGCTCATGGACCTGGAGCACGCCCGGCTGGTGCTGCGCGGCGAGCACGGCCTCGCCGTCGACCGCGGCCGTGTCGTCCGGGAGGCCATCTCCGTCGTCCTGGCGGACCTGGAGCAGCGGGGCGAGGCGAGCATCCTGGTGCGGCGGCTGCGCGGCCGCTGAGGCCCGCGGAGGGCCCCCTCGGCCCCGACGTGGGCCGGCCCGGCCGGGGCGCGGGCGTGTCGGGCGCCCCGGGGGGTGGCGCGGCGGCCGGCCCGGGTGAAGATGGTCCGGTCATGACGAGCGCGCCCGAGCCCCCCGAGCCGGCCGCCCCAGCCCTGCCGGCCGGTGCCGGACCGGGCGAGGAGCGCGGCGGCTTCCGGGTGCGGCTGGACAACTTCGAGGGCCCGTTCGACCTCCTGCTCAGCCTGATCGCCAAGCACCGGCTGGACGTCACCGAGGTCTCGCTCTCCAAGGTCACCGACGAGTTCGTCGCCCACATCCGGGCGATGGGCCCGGACTGGGACCTCGACGCGGCGACCGAGTTCCTGGTCGTCGCCGCCACCCTGCTCGACCTCAAGGCGGCCAGGCTGCTGCCCGCCGCCGAGATCGAGGACGAGGAGGACCTCGCCCTCCTGGAGGCCCGCGACCTGCTCTTCGCCCGGCTGCTGCAGTACCGGGCGTACAAGCAGGCGGCCGCCCTGTTCGCCGAGCGCTGGGCGGCCGAGCTGCTGCAGCGCCCCCGCACGGTCGGCCTGGAGCCGCACCACGCGCTGCTGCTGCCCGAGGTGGTCATCACCGTCGGCCCGGAGGGCCTGGCCCGGCTCGCCGCCAGGGCGACGGCGCCCAGGCCGAAGCCGGTGGTCTACGTCGACCACATCCACACCCCGCCGGTGAGCGTCCGCGAGCAGGCCGGGGTCGTCGTCGACCGGCTCACCGCGCTCGGCAGCGCGACCTTCGGCAGGCTGGTGGAGGACGCCGACAACACGCTGGTCGTGGTGGCCCGCTTCCTCGCCCTGCTGGAGCTGTACCGGGAGAAGGTGCTCGACTTCGAGCAGCCGGACGCCCTGGGCGAGCTGCTGGTGCACTGGGTCGCCGACACCGGCCGGCGCGTCGAGGTGACCGACGAGTTCGACCGTCCGCCCGGCGAGGGCGCGGACGGCCGCGGCAAGGACGGAGAACCGCAGTGAACGCCGATCAGCCGCGCCCCAGCCGGCGCACCCTCGGCCTTCCCGGCCAGGCCCGCCCCGACGAGTGGCAGGAGAGCGCGTACGCGACCGAGCCCGCCCACGGGGCGCCGGACGGCGCGGACGACGCGGCGGCCGCGGGGGAGGCCGCGGAGCAGCCGCACATCCCGGCGCCGGCGGCGGAGCCGGCCGCGGACACCTCCGAGCCCGAGCCGATGCCCGACCCGGCGCCGCTGCCCGCCCCCGAGCCGGAGCCCGAACCGGAACCGGAGCGGCCCGAGGAGTCCGGTGCCCGCGGGGTGCCGCTGCGGGCCGCGCTGGAGGCGATCCTGATGGTCGTCGACGAGCCCGCCACCGAGGCGCACCTCGCCGCCGTCCTGGAGCGGCCGCGCGCCGCGGTCGCCGCCGCGCTGCGCGAACTCGCCGCCGAGTACACCGCCCAGGGCCGAGGCTTCGACCTGCGCCACGTCGCCGGGGGCTGGCGCTTCTACACCCGTGCCGACTGCGCGCCGGCCGTCGACCGCTTCGTCCTGGACGGCCAGCAGGCCCGCCTCACGCAGGCCGCGCTGGAGACGCTCGCGGTGGTCGCCTACCGGCAACCGGTGTCGCGCAGCCGGGTCTCCGCAGTACGCGGTGTGAACTGTGACGGCGTGATGCGTACCCTGGTACAGCGAGGACTGGTGGAAGAGACCGGCTCCGAGCCCGAAACAGGTGCGATCCTGTATCGGACGACGAACTACTTCCTGGAACGGACGGGGCTGCGAGGCCTGGACGAGCTGCCCGAGCTCGCGCCCTTCCTGCCCGAGGTCGACGACGTGGAAGCGGAGTCCCTGGAGGGCACGATGATCGCGGAGGCGGTGGCCGCCGCCCGCGCGGCCGACGGCGAGAACGCCTGACCGTCCGCGTCCGATCGGTGAGGGGGCGGTGAGGTCGGCCGGCACGACACGCACTCCCACGACGGACACGACGTACGGACATTTTGATGCGCAGCAGTGGCAACGGCAGGAACAACAGCGGCGGACAGGGCCGGGGAGGCCAGGGACGCGGCGGACAGGGCGGGGGCCGGAGCGGCGGCGGCTCGCGCGGCGGGTCGTCCTACGGCGGCGGATCCTCCTACGGCGGTTCGTCGTACGGCTCCTCCGGCGGCGGCCGGGGCGGCTCGTCCTCCCAGGGCGGGCGCCGTGACGACAGGCGCGACGACAGGCGCGACGACCGCCGTGACGACCGGCGCTACCCGGACCGCCCGCTGCGGCCCGAGGAGCGCCGCTACGACCGCCCCGAGTACGGCGGCGGCCCCAACGCCACCCCCGGCCGCAGCAGCTTCGCAGCGCGCCGCCCCGGCGCCGCGCCCAAGCCGCGCCGCGAGGGCCAGGGCGCCCCGGGCGACCCGCGCCGCCAGCCGCAGCGCTCCCGCGAGCTCCAGGCCAAGATCGAGGACGCGGTGCTCGCCCGGCACGACAAGCCGGCCGTGAAGACCCCCAAGACCTTCGGCGAGCCCGAGGGCGAGCGCCTGCAGAAGGTGCTCGCGCGGGCCGGCATGGGCAGCCGCCGGGCCTGCGAGGAGCTCATCGAGCAGGGTCGGGTCGAGGTCAACGGCAAGCGGGTCACCGAGCAGGGCAAGCGGGTCGACCCGGCCAACGACGAGATCAAGGTCGACGGCCTGACCGTCGCCACCCAGTCCTACCTGTTCTTCGCGCTGAACAAGCCGGCCGGCGTCGTCTCCACCATGGAGGACCCGGACGGCCGCCAGTGCCTCGGCGACTACGTCACCAACCGCGAGACCCGGCTCTTCCACGTCGGTCGCCTCGACACCGAGACCGAGGGCATCATCCTGCTCACCAACCACGGCGAGCTGGCCCACCGCCTCACCCACCCGAAGTACGGCGTCACCAAGACCTACCTGGCCGCCATCCAGGGCCCGATCCCGCGCGACCTCGGAAAGCAGCTCGCCAAGGGCGTCGAGCTGGAGGACGGCTGGGCCCGCGCCGACTCCTTCAAGGTGGTCTCCAACGTCGGCAAGAACTACCTGGTCGAGGTGACCCTGCACGAGGGCCGCAAGCACATCGTCCGCCGGATGCTCTCCGAGGTCGGCTTCCCGGTCGAGAAGCTGGTGCGCACCCACTTCGGCCCGATCGCGCTCGGCGACCAGAAGTCGGGCTGGCTGCGCCGCCTCACGAACCCCGAGGTCGGCCAGCTGATGCGCGAGGTCGGCCTGTAGGGCGGACCGGGGCCGCACCGTCGGAACCTTCGAATCGAAGGCCTCCCCGCCGTTCGGCGGGGAGGCCTTCCGGCTCTTCGGCGGGGACCCCGTGTGAACCTCGACGCACCGCCTTGTCATGATGTGGATCTGTGGCGCAGGATGGCCACCGGACAGCAGCTCGACGAGTGGCGGAACTGCGCCACTGGGCCACTGGCCGCATGGGGGAAGGAGCGGCGTGCTCGACGCATTCGGAGCGCTCGGCCTGGGACGGCCGGACGGACAGGTGTACGCGGCCCTGGTGGTCTCGCCGCAGTCCACCGCCGAGGAGCTGGCCGGGCAGTGCGGCCTGACACTGCAGCAGAGCCAGGACGCCCTCGACCGGTTGGCCGAGCAGGGCATGGCCACCCGGGCCCCGGTCGACCGGGAACGCTACCTCGCGGTCGCGCCCGACGTCGCCATCGGCACCCTCATCGGCCACCGCGAGGCGGAGCTGCGCAGCGCCCGCGCCGAGATGCACCGGCTGATGGACGCCTTCCGCGAGGCGTCCCGCTACACGGACCCGGCGCACTCCGTCGAGGTCCTCACCGGCGGCGAGGCGATCGCCCAGCGGCTGGAGCACCTGGTCGACAGCACCCAGTACCAGGTGCGCGGCTTCGACTGCCCGCCCTACATCCAGGACCCGGTCGCCCAGATGCCCCGCCAGCGCGCCAAGCTCAAGGCGGGCGTGCGCTTCCGCACCGTGTACGACAAGGACGCGGTGGCCTGGCCGGGCCGGCTGGAGAAGGAGATCCTCATCGGCGTCGAGGACGGCGAGGAGGCCCGCGTCCGCCCCGTGCTGCCGATGAAGATGATGATGTCGGACGACAAGATGGCGATCATCCCGATCACCGTCGGCGACAGCGTGCTGGACGCCGCCTACGTCATCCACCCGTCGGCCCTGCTGCAGGCCCTGGACGCGCTGTTCGAGGCCGAGTGGGAGCGGGCCGTGCCGCTGCAGGCGGCGATCGGCGACGGCGAGGCCGACACCGGCCCCGAGGCCGACCACCGCAAGCTGCTCGGCCTGCTCGCCGCCGGCCTGACCGACGAGTCGATCGCCCGCTCCCTCGGCTGGAGCGCCCGCACCACCCAGCGGCGGCTGCAGAGCCTGATGCGCCAGCTCGGCGCCACCACCCGCTTCCAGGCGGGCATGGCGGCCCGCGAGCGCGGCTGGCTCTGACCGCCGCCGCCCGGACAGGCCCGGCTCAGCTCCAGGGGAGCAGCCGGGCCCAGCGGCCGTCCGTGCCGCGCTCGACCTTCTCCAGGCCGATCACCGCCGTCCGGTTCAGCCGGCCGTAGATGTGCGGGAAGAGCACGTCCGGCGTGGCGCCCTCCGGCGGCGGGCCGGAGGGCGCCTCCCACTTCACCATCGGCTCGACCAGCTTCTCCTCGATCAGCAGCGCCATCAGCGGATCCGGCGTGTCGGCGAAGAAGAGGTTGGCGACGGCCAGCACCGTCCGCTCGTCGGCCGAGCAGTGGATGAAGCCGTCGGTGAGCAGCGAGGCGGCCGCGTACGGCCGCCCCGGGTCGCGCAGCCAGTCGTCCAGCGGGGCGAGATGGTAGATCATGGGTCATTTCTACCGGAGTTGACGGGACAAATCCGGCTGGACCTGGCTCACAGTCCCGCCACCTTCGACGCCGCCGACACCTCGTACACGAGCGTGAGGGTGCGCCGGCCGCCCGGCGGCAGCGGAACGTCCCAGCGGACGACGCCCTCCGAGTCCAGCTCGTCCGGCGGCGGCGAGCAGGCCTCCTTGCGCAGCTTCACCTCCACCGAGGACACCTCGGACACCGGGATCCGCTCGCGCACCGTCACCACCTGCTCGTCCCGCTCCTCGGGCGCGGAGAACCGCGACAGGTGCAGCCGCACCGTCCGGGTGACCACCGTCCGCCCGGTGATGCCCGTCGTGCCGCGGCCCTCCTCGGTCTCCCGGACCACCCGGTGGCCGTCCGAACTGCCGAACGACAGCTCCGCCGCGGCCCCCGGGGCGGTGAACCGCAGCTCGCCGCGGCCGGTGAACCCGCTGCCCTGCACCAGGTCGACCGGCCCGGCCAGCAGCGCGTGCCCCGCGTCGTTGCGGAACCGCACCACCCGGGTGACCAGCGGCGACAGCTCCGGCGCGGCCGCGAACTCGCTGCTCGCCGCGGTGTCGAACACGGTCAGCGGGATCCGGTGCGCCCGCCCGTCGGCCGGCACCGACGCCGGCGACGCCGCCCGCAGCACCCGGATCTCGCCGCCGTCGTCCACCCCCGGCAGACCGTCCGCGGACGGGCCGGTCGTGCCGATCTCCTCCTCGCGCAGCTCCACCTCGACCGTCCTGCGCTCCTCCGCGGTGCGCTCCCGCAGGCTCAGCACGTCCTCGGTCAGCCGCGGCGGCTCCGAGGCCAGCGCCGACCGGGCCGTCGAGAAGGTCAGCCGCGCCCCGGACCAGTCCTCGCCGGTGCGCTGCCACACCACCGCCTCGGTCTCCAGCACCAGCCGCCCGCCCGCCAGCGAGGCCCGGTAGGCCGGCCGCCACAGCGCGCACGGCGTCAGGTGGCCCACCTTCAGCTCCGCCCGGCCCGCCGCCTCCGCCTCCACCGTCACCTCGACGTGGGCGAACAGCTCCGCCGGCTCCTGCTCGGCCGCGTCCAGCGCCCGCCGGGCCGCCGCCAGGTCCTCGGCCAGCTCCTCCAGCCGCGCCCGGGACACCCGCAGCTTCTCGCCGTGCGCGTCCCGCTCGCCGTCGATCCGGTCGAGCTCGCGGCCCCAGCGGCTGCGCTCCAGCTCGCCGCGGCCCGCGCCCTCACCGATCTCCCGCAGCAGATCGGCGGCCAGCTGGGCGAGCAGCGCCAGCCGGGCCTCCAGCCGCTCCCGGACCCGGGTCTCGGCCTGCTGCTCCTGCTCCAGGGCGTGTACCCGGTGCCTCAGCTCCGAGTCCCCGGCGGTGGGCGGCAGCGGGGCGCGCGGCACCCAGCTGCGCACCACCCGGGCGTCCAGCACCCGGACGCCCCCGCCGCCGGGCGCCTCCGCGCGCAGGGTGCGGTCCACGGCGAGCGCCGAGACCGGACCGAGCCGCAGCCGGCTGACCCCCGCGGGGAGGTCGACCACGGCGGTCCGTTCGACGTGCGCGCGGTCCTCCAGACAGGTCACCGCCGTCACCGGCAGCGGGTGGTCGGCCGCCGGCGCCTGCGGCAGCGGCTCGTCGGGGAGCGGGGCAATGGGTGTGTCGGTCATGGTCAGCTCCTCCGGTTGCCGCCGACGACGGCCTTGCCGGCCGGGATGCGGATCTCGTAGCCGCCGTCGAGTTCGGCGGTGCCGTCGGCGGGCAGTTCCACCCGCCAGCGCCGGGTGCTCGGCGGGTAGGCGTCGGACGGCCGGTCGGGCGCGGTCCAGGTGCCGCGCTCCTCGATCCGCACGTCCTGGTCGGTGGAGACCGGCACCCGCTCGCGCACCTCCACGGTGACGGGGTGCGGCAGCCGGTTCGCCAGCTCCACGTGGATGCGGTGGTCCAGCACCGTCGTGTTGTTGAGCATGCCCGCGGTGGACTCCCGCATCTCGGTGCGGCGGGCCACCCGCACCGCCTCCGCCTGGCCGAGGCCGACCCGGCGGGCACCGCCCGCCGCCAGCGTCGGCAGCGCCGCGGTCAGCAGGAAGTCCCCGTCCACGGTGACCTCCACCGGCCCGGCCAGCAGCGCCGAGGCCGTGGCGTTGGTCAGCACCAGGGTGCCGTACACCGCCTCCTCGACGGCCGGCACGCAGACGTACTCGGTGCGCAGCGACACCGGCACCTCCCCGACGGTGACGGTGTGCCAGGTGCCGTCCGAGGGCACGTCGGCCCGCGCCGCCGCGTCGTACCGCTGGTCGAAGGAGCCCGCCGAGACCCGCGGCCGCACCGCGTGCGCCGGCAGGGCCAGCGCCGCCACCGACTCGGCGAGGTTCCGCGACTCCGTCGCCGCCGGGTCGTGCACCGCCCCGGGGAACAGCAGGCCGCGCCGGTGCGCCGGCCGGTCCGGGCCGTCCAGCACCAGGCCCGCGTAGTCCAGCTGCGCCTGCGAAGGACCCGGCGGCACCGGCGGCGCCACCGGCTCCGGCGCCACGTCGAAGGCGGCGGCCGGTGCGGAGCGTGCC
>NZ_JBEYFP010000271.1:0-7638 GCF_040634455.1 Kitasatospora sp. NPDC007106 | reverse complement strand
GGGCCGGGCGCGGAGCGCTGCGGCGGCGGCGATCGTCGGCCCGGGGGCGCGGCGCCTCGGAGGCCGTCCTGGAGCGCACGGGCTGCCGGTGCTCCGGCGGCACGATCAGCGGGGGGACGGCGGCCAGGGCCGGCGGTACGGGGATTCCGGCGGCGATCTGCCGGGGCTCGCGGGCCAGCAGCCCGGCCGCCCGGCGGGTGTCCTCCGACATCCGGCGGGTGGCGAGCACCTGGTGCCGTCCGGCGTCCGCACGGGAAGCCGGATCGACCTCGGGGAGGTACGTGCGCACCGCACCCCCGTAGACCTTGTGGAACTCGAAGGCGACGTTGAACAGCGGCAGGGCGGCGTGGTCGAGGACGTGCAGCGAGGCCAGGCCCGTGAGCTGGTGCAGCACCGGCTGCACCTGGTCGGCCAGCCACTCTTCCAGCGGGGTGGACGGGGGCACGCTCGCGACGACGGCGGCCAGGCGCCGCTCCGGGTCGCAGAGCTGGTCGATCAGGTCGTCGACCTCGGCGGGGGTGACGACCCGCGGCTGGGCCGTCAGCGGTGCGGGGCCGTCGTGGGCGTCGAGCAGGGGCAGCAGGATCCGTGCGACCTCGGGCACCGGCACCCGGCCGGGGCTGCGGACCGGCGGACCGGAGGTGAGGTGCTCCGCCTCCAGCCGGAGAACGAGGGGCTCCTCGCCGCCGGCGGCCGTCGGAGTGCCGGTGGGAGCAACTGCGGGAGCATCTGTGGGGGTGGCTGTGGGAACGGCTGTGGCGATGGTGACGGTCAGCAGGTGGGTGCGGTGTGCGCCGTCCGGGGTGCGCAGCCGGCGTCGGGCGTAGCGGCCGGTGGGGCCCACCGGAGGGGTGCCACCGGAAGCAAGGCCCCGGCCGGGGCCGTGGTCGGAGCCGTGGTCGGGGGTGGTGGTGTCGGAAGCAGTGGCAGGTGTGGGCGTGGCCGGTGCCTCGGCGGACACCGGCAGTGGCCCGGTGTCGCGGTCCAGGAGCACGCGCTCGCCGAGTCTGAGCCGTTCCGTCCTCGGGGACCGGTCGGCCGGCGGGGGCTCGTCGTGGCCCTCCTGCTTGAGCCAGACGGCGAGTGCCTCGTCCACCAGGGCGAGGACGTCGTCGAAGGGCAGCGCGGTGGTGAGGGTCGTCCGGTAAGGAATGGCGCGTCCGGACTGGTCGGCCTGCCTGGGCAGGCCCGGTGGTTCGGCTGGGCGGCCGGAGGTCGGGGCGTGGTCTGATGTCATGCTCGGTACCTCCCGTGGTGCAGGGGTCGGGTCTGCGGTCCTCCATCGATGGGCTGGATGTCCGGCATCGGCCGGCGGGTGTCGGCGCGACGTCCTTGTGCTGGAAACGGAGACGCCCGGAGCGGAAGTTCCGACTCCGGGCATGGTTAATTCGTTCGAGTGTCACTCAATCGGCAGTTCGCGGTGGCTCCACCCCGCCGGCGCCGCGCTGGAGGAGCCGCCGGTGGCCTCGGCGAGCCAGGCGTGAAAGTCCGTCACCCCGGCCTCCGGCACCCCCACTTCGATCCGCACCCCGGCGGCCTCGTAGGCCAGGTCGCGCACCTCGTACCCCGCCGCACGCAGGTCGTTCTCCAGCCGTCCGGCCCTGGTGTGGTCGGCCGGAACGGTGAACAGGGCCACCGGACGGCGCTCCAGCAGGCCGATCGCGTCGACGGCCTCGGAGACCGCGCTGCCGTACGCCCGCACCAGTCCGCCCGCGCCGAGCTTGATCCCGCCGAAGTAGCGGGTCACCACCGCCGCCGTGTCGGTCAGGCCGCGCCGCCGGAGCACCTCCAGCATCGGCACACCGGCCGTTCCGCTCGGCTCGCCGTCGTCGTTGGAGCGCTCGCGCCGCTGGTCCTCGCCGACCACGAAGGCGGTGCAGTTGTGCCGGGCGTCCCAGTACTGCTTGCGGATCGCGGCGATGAAGGCCTGCGCCTCGTCCTCGTCGGCGACCCGGGCGAGGTGGCAGATGAAGCGGGACTTCTTGATCTCGATCTCGTGGCTGCCGGCGCCCCGGACGGTCAGGTACGGCTTCGGGCTGGGCTCCGACATGGCGGGACGGGTCTCCGGGCAGGTGGGGGGCGGCGGGCAGCAGGCGACGGCGCTGCCGCGGCGGCGCACCGGTCGTCCCGCACGGGGTGTCCCGCCAGCCTAACGCTCCGGGTCCTGCACCGGTTCGGTGCCGGACCGGCCGTGGGATCGCCGCCTCCCCGCCCGGGCTGCCGGACGCCGCCGGTCAGCGCCCGGCGAGTGCGTCCAGCGCGGCGCGGTCGAGGCCGGTGAGCCGGGCGACCTCCGCCGGGTCGACGGCCCCGCAGTCAAGGCCGCGGAGCAGGTAGCCGCTGAGCGCGCGGGCGGTGGCCGGCTCGTCCATCACGTCGCCGCCGGCCTTGGCCACGTAGGCGGCGAGCCGGGCCGCGGCCGCCTCCAGGCCCTCGCGGTAGAAGGCGTAGACCGCGGCGTAGCGGGTCGGCAGGTGCGCCGGGTGCATGTCCCAGCCCTGGTAGTAGGCGCGGGCCAGCGAACGGCGGACGAGGCCGTGGTGCAGCCGCCAGGCCGCGTGGACCTGCTCGGTGGAGCCGGTCGGGACGACGTTGGTGGAGCCGTCGGACAGCCGCACGCCGGTGCCGGCCGCGGCGACCTGCATCACCGCCTTGGCGTGGTCGGCCACCGGGTGGTCCATGCTCTGGTACGCCGCGCTGACCCCGCAGGCGGCGCTGTAGTCGAAGGTGCCGTAGTGCAGGCCGGTCGCCCGGCCCTCGGCGGCGTCGATCATGCGGGCCACCGTGGCACGGCCGTCCGCGCCGAGGATGGCCTGCGTCGTCTCGATCTGGATCTCGAACCCGATCCGGCCGACGGGCAGCCCCGCCCGCCGCTCGAAGTCCTCCAGCAGCCGGACCAGCGCCGTGACCTGCTCGGCGTAGGTCACCTTCGGCAGGGTCAGCACCAGCCCGTCGGGCAGGCCGCCTCCGGCGAGCAGCGTGGCGAGGAACAGCTCCAGGGTGCGGATGCCGCGGTCGCGGACGGCCGCCTCCATGCACTTGATCCGGATGCCGATGTACGGCGGGGCCGCCCCGCCGGCCACCGCCTCGGACACCAGACGGGCGGCCCGTACCGCGGCCGCGTCCTCCTCGGCGTCCGGCCGGGGGCCGTAGCCGTCCTCGAAGTCGATCCGCAGGTCCTCGACGGGCTCCCGCTCCAGCTTCGCCCGGACGCGGGCGTGCACGTCGGCGAGCAGGGCGTCCGCGGGGACCCCGAGCGCCTGCGCGAGCTGCTCCGGCGTCGCGGCGTGCGTGTCGAACGCCTCCAGCGCCCGGCGGCCCCAGTCGTCCACCGTGTCGGCGCCGAAGGCGTCGGCCGGGACGTACACGGTGTGCACGGGCTGCCGGCTGCCGGAGTCCCCCGGGTAGCGGCGGGCCAGCTCGGCGTCGATCGGGGCCAGCAGGGCGGCCACGGCCGTCCGGGCCGCGTCGGAGAACGAGGCCCCACCTGCGGGAACGGTGCCGTTCAGCTCGACCTGCGCCATCAGAACTCCTCCACGACGCGCCGGCCGCACACCGCACCAGCGCTTCAACAAATTGTTGAGGCGACGGTAGTGTTCGCCGCGCCGGGGCGTCAATGGCGCACCCCCCGGTCGGAGTCGTCCGGGGGGTGCGTGGGGTTGTGGTGATGCACGGTTGCGCCGGTGACCCGGCGTGTGCCCGCAGCCGGTGGCGGCTACTCGCGGCCGGAGCTGACGTAGCGGTTCTGCAGCTGGGCCCAGATGCGGTTCACGTCCGCGGGGTTCACCGAACCGTCCGGGCGCGAGCCGGTGACCCCGTACTCGGAGGTCAGGAACTCGGCGAGGCTCTGCGGGTCGGGCTGCTGCTCGTAGGTGTCGATGTACGAGATCAGCGCGTCGAAGCAGACGTCCGGGTCGAGCGGGTCGGCACCGGAACGGCGACCGCCCTGCCCTCCGGCGGACTCGACGCCCTCGGCATCGAAGTCCAGATCCGCCAGCTCGGCGCGGTCGGCCTCGGCCTGGTCGAAGGGCAGCGGCTCCGCCACGGCCCCGTCCCGCGCGAAGCGGCGCACGTCCTGCTGGAACTGCTCGGACTCGGCGTGGACGGTCTGCTCCAGGCGGATCGGACGACCGAGCCGACCAGGAGACACCTGTCCGGGGGCGGGGCGGGCCGTGCCCTGCTGCGGCCCGGCCTGGGGACGGCCCACGGCACCCGGCACCGGACGGCCCGGACGCTCGCCCTGGGCCGGACCGCCGAGGACCTGCGGACCGGACGGCGGCAGGTCGCCCATCGGGCCGGCCTGGGGTCCGACGGGCCGCGGCTCCGCCGCCCGCGGCGGCTTGAACCACGGGGACATCCGGGCACCCGGCGCCTCGGCGTCGTCGGACGGCTGCGAGTACCTGCGGACCGCACGGGCCATCCAGACGTTGGCCTGGGCGGCCTCCGGCTCGGAGACCGGCGTGCCGTCGTGCTCCGGCTCCTGCGCGTCCCGCAGCCGGACCGCGGCCAGCTTGGCCAGGGTCGGCACCGCCACGGCGGCCGACACCGCAGCCGGACCGGCGGGCGAGGCCTCGCCCTTCGTCACCTCGAGCGGACCGTCGATCCGGTCGAGGATGCCCGGGTCGAGCGGCACGCCGTACTTCGCCAGCTTGAGCGGCAGGAGCGCTTGGAAGGGAGCGGACCGGCGCCAGCCGCGGCCGTACCGGAACCTCAGCTGCGCGCGGTACACCAGCCGGTTCTGCTCCAGCCGGACCGTCTCGTCGTAGGAGCGGAGCTCCCACAGCTTCATGCGGCGCCAGAGGCGGAAGGTCGGCACCGGCGAGAGGACCCAGCGCATCAGGCGCACCGACTCCATGTGGCGGTCGGCGGTGATCGCCGCGATCCTGCCCACCGCGTGCCGGGAAGCCTCGACGACCACGACGAACAGCACCGGGATGACCGCGTGCATCGCCATGCCGAGGGCGTCGCCCCAGGAGGCCGCCGCGTTGAACGCGATCGTCGCGGCGGTGAGCAGCCAGGCCGTCTGCCGCAGCAGCGGGAAGGGTATGCGCAGCCAGGTCAGGACCAGGTCCAGCGCGAGCAGCACGACGATGCCGGCGTCGACGCCGATCGGGAAGGCGTAGGAGAAGGCACCGAAGCCCTTCTCCATCGCGAGTTCGCGCACCGCGTTGTACGAGCCGGCGAAACCGATGCCGGAAATCAGACAGGCACCGGCGGCGACCACGCCGAGTAGTGCCCGATGAGCGCGAGTGAGGGACGGGCGTGCCATGTAGTAGATCAACCCCTGGGGACCGGCTGCTGCCGTAAGCGACCGTTACTGCCGAATCCACCCTCGGCCGGACACGGGGTCTCCGTGCTGTGGACCGTCTCGGCCCACCGGATACTACTCGTACACGCGTTTCATCACGCCTCCCACCCGGACGCCGGTGTCCGCTGCGGGGTGCCGTTGAGGTGCGCCAACACCGCCAGGACACGGCGGTTGGCGTCCTCGGCCGGTGCCAGCTCCAATTTCGTGAAGATATTGGCAATGTGTTTCGCCACCGCACCGTCACTGACGGTGAGTCGGGCGGCGATGGCGGAATTGGAACAGCCCTCCGCCATCAACTCCAGCACCTCCCGCTCCCGGGGTGTCAGCCGCTGGAGCGGGCCCGAACCGGCCCGGCTCTCCATCAGTTTGGCGATCACGTCCGGGTCCATCGCCGTACCGCCGGCCGCCACCCGGCGGACGGCGTCGACGAACTGCTCGGCGTTGAACACCCGGTCCTTCAGCAGGTACCCCACGCCGCCGGAGCCGTCGGCCAACAGCTCCCGCGCGTAGAGCTGTTGGACGTGCTGCGACAGGACGAGGACCGGCAGGCCGGGGACCTGCCGCCGGGCCGCGAGCGCCGCCTGTAGCCCCTCGTCGGTCAGCGTGGGCGGAAGCCGGACGTCCACCACGGCGACGTCGGGCTTCTCGTTGAGCAGTGCCTCCAAGAGCTCGGGACCGGTCTCGACCGCCGCCGCGATGGTGAAGCCGTGCACCTCCAGGAGCTTGATCAGCCCTTGTCGGAGGAGGTAGAGATCCTCGGCGAGGACAACGCGCACGGCAACTCCATGGTGATGGTCGTCGGCCCGCCGGGCGGGCTGCTCAGCGAGAGCGTGCCATCGAAGGTACCCAACCTCCGCTCGATGCCGCGCAGCCCACTCCCCCGGCCGGGCTGAGCGCCCCCGCAGCCGTCGTCGGTGACCGTGACTCGGAGCAGGCCGGCCCGGTGGAGGATGTCCACCCAGACCCGTCGTGCCCCCGAGTGCTTGGCGGCGTTGGCGAGCAGTTCGCTGATGCAGAAGTAGACGGCGGCCTCCACCGGCGGCTCGGGTCGCTCCGGCAGGCAGACGGTGACCTCGGTGGGCAACGGGCTGTCCAGGGCCAGCGATCGCACCGCATCACCCAGCCCGCGCTCGGCCAGGACCGGCGGGTGTATGCCCCGCACGAGGTCGCGCAGTTCCTGGAGCGCCTTGGCGGAGGACTGCCTGGCCTCGGAGAGCAACTCGCGGGCCGCGGCCTGGTCGGTCTCCATCAGGTGCTCGATCGTGCCGAGTGTCATGCCGATCGCCACCAGCCTCGCCTGGGCGCCGTCGTGCAGGTCCCGCTCGATCCGCCGCAGCTCCGCCGCCTGGTCGCCCAGGGCATCGGCACGGGTCAGGGTCAGCTCCTCGACCCGGCGCTTCAGCTGGGTGTTGCTGGCCCACCGACCCGGCTCCAGCACCCGTGCGGCGACGTCGAGGTGGGCACGCAGTGCGTACGGCGTGACCAGGAGACCCACCACCGACACCAGCACGCCGAGCAGGAGCGACATGACGGACTTCAGCGGGTGGCTGCTGCCCAGCCCACCGTCGACGGCGGAGACGAGTGCGAAGACCGCCCCACCACCGAGCATCAGCACCGGCGGCACCAGGAAGAACGTCGCGGACCAGGGGTTGAGGAGCCACCAGATCGCGTCCCGCCTGGTCGTGGCGTCCCGCACGCTCCAGTGCACGAAACGGGCCACCCGGGCCACACCGTGCCGGCGGTGGTAGGAGAAGCCCGTCCACCAGTGGCCGCGCTCGTCACGCTCCAGCGGCGGCATGGGCGAGTACTCCGCCCGGACGGTGATCCCGCACCAGCGCCGGACCTGAGCCCTCGTCCAGCCCGCGCTGTGGCGGGAGCACTGGTAGACCGCCAGCAGACCGGTGGTCATCACCGTCACGAACACGCAGAACGGGAAGAACTCGAAGGTCTCGAAGATCCGGGCCGTCACACCGCCGGTGACGACCACGACCATGAACGGCAACAGGACGCTCAGGCTCGCGCCGCCAGCAGCGATCGCGGACCGGCCCACCGCCCGGACGCTCGCCCGGAGCCGCCCCGACGCTCCCCGACCGACCACCTTCATCCCTTCGAGGGAAGTTGTGACTGCCACGGTGCTGCTCCTGACATCGACGTCCGACTGGCCACGGCATCAGTTTCCTGGCTGGGGTCATCGCAGCACATTGGCTGTGACACCCATCTTTGGGGTGGACCTAGCACCACCTCCTGGCTGGCCGTGCCGAACCCGGAAATGCGAGAAGCCCCGCCCGGTGTCCCCGGGCGGGGCTTCTCAGAAGAATTGTTCGGCGGCG
>NZ_JBEYFP010000270.1:0-7648 GCF_040634455.1 Kitasatospora sp. NPDC007106 | reverse complement strand
GGACGGCTGCTGCGCCGACCGCCGGACCCGTGGGTGGCGGCGGCGCTGGAACTGCCGCCCCGGCGTGCCGCGCTCGCCTACGACCACCGGCTGCGGGACACGGACGGGCGGACGCTCCAGTCGGCCGGCTCCTGGTTCGCCCCGGTGCTGACGGTGCTGCTGCCCGGACTCGGGCGGGCCGCGTGGGCGCTCGGCGAGGAGCCGGAGAGCGGCCGCGAGGCGGACCTCACCGAGCTGTACGGCTGGGCGGCCGCCGCCGGCCTCAGGCTCCGCGCCGCCGACAGCGTCCAGCTGGCCCGCGGCACCGCGGAGCACGCCTCGCCCGGCGGCCTGGAAGTCCGGCGCACCATCGCCGACCAGCACGGACGCCCGCTGATCGGCACGGTCTTCCGGATCGCCGACGAGCAGGCCGAACTGCGGTACGCCGACAGCCAGGCGATCCTGCCCGCCGAGGGCCGGCCGCGACCCTCGGGCGGCGCGAACCGGATCGCCGACCCGGACCGGGCGGTGCTGCACTCCTGGGCCTCGCCGAACGCGCCGGACCGCGGACTCGCGCTGCGCGCCCGGATCGTGCTGGCCTGCGAGCACGCCTCCGCGGAGGAGGCGGCCGGACGGCTCGGGCACTCGGCGCAGCTGGTGGCCGCCTGGCGGGACCGGTTCCGGGCCGGCGGGCTGCAGGCGCTGGAGGCCTCGCCGCGGAAGGCCAGGTCCCGGCCGCGCTGAGCCGTCCGGGGCGGGCTACCGGGGCCGGGGGCGGTGCAGCCGGACCAGGGCGTCGATCGCCTCGCCCGCCGTGCCGTGGCCGTCGGGGGCGGCCACGGTGCGGCGCACCCGTTCGGCGCGGACGCTCTCCAGGCCGGTGCCGGCGAGGTCGTCGAGGACGTCGTCGGGGGTGAAGAGCACCCGCCGGTCCTGCGGTCCGCCGGTGCCCTCGGTGAGGTTGAGGCTGTCATGGCCGACGACGAGCAGGGTGCCGCCGGGGGCGAGGGCCTCGGCGGCCCGGCGCAGCGCGGTGCGGCGGTCGGCGGCCGGGAGCTGCAGGTAGGCGACCAGGACGAGGTCGTACCCGGCCGGTTCGGCGGTGTGCGCGAGGACGTCGGCGTGCACCCAGTCGATCCGGTCGGCGGTGCCGGCCGGGCGGGTGGCGGCGAGGGCGCGGCCGCGGTCGAGGGCGACGGCGGAGAAGTCGACGGCGGTGGCCCGCCAGCCGCGTTCGGCGAGCCAGATGCTGTTGCGTCCTTCGCCGGCGGCGAGGTCGAGGGCGCGGCCGGCCGGCAGCTCCTCGCACTCGCGGACGACCCAGCGGTTGGGCTCGACGCCCCAGAGCTGCTCGGTGGCGCGGTAGCGCTCGTCCCAGTCCTGACTGTCCATCGGTGGCCTCCTCGGTCCGAGCGTAAGCGGCGGGCGCCGCGTGGCCGGCGTATGACCTTGGTAACCCCGGGGTGGTGGCGGCGGTGCCGGCGGGCCGGGCGGGCCCGGCGCCACCGCCGACCGAGGGGTGGACGAACGATCCTTCTGCCGTGCCCGCGGGGCGGGTTCCGGAGGGGCGGGCGGGCCGCCGCCCGGGCGCCGACGGGCCGTGATGTGCCGAGGTCGCGGCTGGGATTCGATGGCGTCGTCTGACGGTTCGAAAGGTTGTTAGGTTAGGCTTGCTTCCCTTACTGTCCTGGGTGCCGGAATACCGACCAGCACCCTCGGAGTACGCCATGCCCGCCCGCCGCTCCACCGCAGCGACGCTCCTGACCATCGCCGTGGCCGGCGCAGCCCTGGCCGGCTGCTCCAAGAAGGACGACGCCGCCTCCGCGGACGCGGTGAAGGTGACCGCCTCCGACTCCGCGTGCGAGGTCGCGAAGACGAGCTTCCCGGCCGGCGCGGTCGAGCTCTCCGTCCAGAACAAGGGCTCGAAGTCCACCGAGGTCTACGTCTACGCCGCCGGCGACAAGATCGTCACCGAGCGCGAGAACATCGGCCCGGGCACCACCGTGAGCATCCACGCGGAGATCAAGGCCGGCGAGTACGAGATCGCCTGCAAGCCGGGCATGACCGGCGACGGCATCCGCCAGAAGATCACCGTCACCGGCGGTGCCGCGCCGGCCGCCAAGGCCGACCCGCGCCTGGCCGCCGCCGTCGAGGCCTACCGGAAGTACGCGCAGGAGCAGGCCGACGCCACCATCCCGGTGGTGACCCAGTTCGCCGAGGCCGTCAAGGCCGGCGACACCGAGAAGGCCAAGTCGCTGTTCGCCGCCTCCCGGGTGGGCTGGGAGCGCACCGAGCCGATCGCCGAGAGCTTCGGCGACATCGACCCGAAGACCGACACCCGCGAGGACAGCCTGGAGGCCGGCCAGCAGTGGACGGGCTGGCACAAGATCGAGAAGTCGCTCTGGGCCGACGGCAAGATCACGGACGACGACAAGAAGCTCGCCGACCAGCTGGTCACCGACCTGAAGGACTGGCAGTCCCGCATCGCCAAGGCCGAGATCACCCCGACCTCGATGGCCAACGGCGCCAAGGAGCTGCTGGACGAGGTCTCCAAGAACAAGATCACCGGTGAGGAGGACCGCTACTCCCACACCGACCTGTCGGACTTCGCCGCCAACGTCGACGGCGCCGAGAAGGCCTACGAGCTGCTGAAGCCGGTCGCCTCCGAGAAGGACGCCGCGCTGGCCAAGACCCTGGACACCGAGTTCGCCGCGATCAAGGTGCTGCTCGGCAAGTACAAGCAGGGCGAGGCCTACACCTCCTACGACAAGATCACCGAGCCGGAGCGCAAGGCGTTCTCGGACGCGGTGAACTCCCTGGGCGAGCCGCTGTCGAAGCTGGCCGCCGCGGTCGTCGTCACCGGCTGACCCCGGACCGACCGCACCAGCGCCCCGCCGCGGCGGCCCGACCGGGCCGCCGCGGCATCCGCAGAGACAGGACCGAAGGAAGCACCGTGGACGCCGAGACCGCCGAGACCACCGCGCCGGACACCGCCACCGACCAGGCCGCCCCCACCCGCCGCGCCGTCATCGGCTGGGCCGGTGCCGGCCTCGCCCTGGGTGCGGCCGCCGCCGGCTCGGTGGCCGCCGCGACCATGCACGAGGCCGCGCCCGCCGCCGCCCCCGGCATCGACTCCACCGTCGACATCCCGTTCTACGGCGACCACCAGGCCGGCATCGCCACGCCCGTCCAGGACCGGCTGCACTTCGCCGCGTTCGACGTCATCACCAAGGACCGCGAGGCCCTGGTGAAGATGCTGAAGGAGTGGACGAAGGCGGCCGCCGCGATGACCGCCGCCCGCGAGGTCGGCGCCGGCGCGACCGGCGGCCTCCCGGAGGCCCCGCCGGACGACACCGGCGAGGCGCTCGGCCTGCCCGCGTCGCGGCTGACCCTGACCGTCGGCTTCGGCCCGACGCTGTTCGAGAAGGACGGCACCGACCGCTTCGGCATCAAGGCCAAGCGGCCCGAGGCCCTCGTCGACCTGCCGAAGTTCCCCGGCGACCGGCTGGAGGAGAACCGCACCGGCGGCGACATCTGCGTCCAGGCCTGCGCCGACGACCCGCAGGTCGCCGTGCACGCGATCCGCAACCTGGCCCGGATCGGCATGGGCGTGGTCAACGTCCGCTGGTCGCAGCTCGGCTTCGGCAAGACCTCCTCGACCACCCCCGAGGCGCAGACCCCGCGCAACCTCATGGGCTTCAAGGACGGCACCCACAACATCGCCGGCACCGACGCCAAGTCGCTGGCCGACCACGTGTGGGTCGCCCCCGGCGACGGCCAGGACTGGATGACCGGCGGCTCCTACCTCGTCGCCCGGCGGATCCGGATGACCATCGAGACCTGGGACCGCACCCCGCTCAAGGAGCAGGAGGACATCTTCGGCCGCAGCAAGCTGGAGGGCGCCCCGGTCGGCAAGCAGAAGGAGCGGGACACCCCGGACCTGTCCGCGATGAAGCAGGACGCGCACGTCCGTCTCGCGCACCCGGACAGCAACAACGGGCTGATGATCCTGCGCCGCGGCTTCTCCTTCACGGACGGCACCGACGGCCTCGGCCGCCTGGACGCCGGCCTGTTCTTCCTCGCCTACCAGCGCGACACCCGCAAGGCCTTCGTGCCGCTGCAGTCCAAGCTCGCCGGCAACGACGCGCTGAACGAATACATCACGCACGTCGGCTCCGGCCACTTCGCGTGCCCGCCCGGCGTCCGCAAGCCCGGCGAATGGTGGGGCCAGGCCCTGTTCGGCTGACCCCCTGCCCCGTACCACCTCCACCCCCGGGAGTCCCCCTGTGTTCGGCAACTACCTGATCGGTCTGCGGGAAGGCCTCGAAGCCAGCCTCGTGGTCTGCATCCTGATCGCCTATCTGGTCAAGACCGGCCGCCGGGACCGCCTCGCGCCCGTCTGGGCGGGCATCGCCGCGGCGGTCGTGCTGAGCATGGCCTTCGGCGCGGTGCTGCAGTACGGCTCGACGCAGCTCAGCTTCGAGGCACAGGAGGCGCTCGGCGGCTCGCTGTCGATCGTCGCGGTCGGCCTGGTCACCTGGATGGTCTTCTGGATGCGCCGCACCGCCCGCCACCTGAAGACCGAACTGCACGGCAAGCTGGACGCCGCGCTGGCGATGGGCACCTTCGCCCTGGTGGTGACGGCCTTCCTCGCCGTCGGCCGGGAGGGCCTGGAGACGGCGCTGTTCATCTGGACGGCCGTCCAGGCGACCAGCGACGGCGTGCGGCCGCTGGTCGGCGCGGTCCTCGGCCTGCTCACCTCGGTGGTGCTGGGCTGGATGTTCTACCGCGGCGCGCTGAAGATCAACCTCGCCAAGTTCTTCACCTGGACGGGCGCGATGCTGGTCGTCGTCGCGGCCGGCGTGCTCGCCTACGGCGTGCACGACCTGCAGGAGGCCGGCTGGATCCCGGGCCTGACCAGCCAGGCCTTCGACATCTCCAGCACCGTGCCGAAGGACAGCTGGTACGGCACCCTGCTGAAGGGCGTGTTCAACTTCCAGCCGGACCCGACGGTGCTGCAGGTCTCGGTCTGGGCCGCCTACCTGGTGCCCACCCTCTTCCTCTTCCTGCGGAAGTCCGGCACCCCGGCCCCCAAGCCGGCCCCGGCCCCCGCGACGGCCGAGAAGCCCGCCGCCTGAGGCCTGGCGACCGAGAAGGTCCCGTACCCCGTCGGGGTGCGGGACCTTCCGCGTCGTACGGGCGGTGTCAGTGGTCGAAGAGCACCAGGGAGCGGCCGCCGCGGCCCGCCGCCATCCGTTCGAAGGCGGCCGGGATGTCCTCCAGGGAGATCCGGTCGGTGATCAGTGCGTCCAGGTCGAGCCGGCCGCTGCGCACGTGCTCGGCGAGCACCGGCACCGTCTCGTCCGGGTCGCAGTTGCCGTACACGCAGGCGGTCAGGGTGCGGGCGTAGTGGAAGAGCTCCAGGGCGGAGAACGAGACCGTGTCCTCCTTGCCGCCGATGCCGACCACGGTCGTCCGCCCGCCGCGGCGGGTCGCGGACCAGGCCGAGCGGATCGCCGTGCCGCGGCCGACGCACTCGAAGGCGTGGTCGGCGCCGCGGCCGCCGGTGAGCTCCCGGACGGCCTTCGGGGTGGAGTCGCCGGCGAGCAGGAACTCGGTGGCGCCGTGCCGGCGGGCCAGTTCCTCCTTCTCCGGGGTGACGTCGACGGCGACCACCGGCGAGGCCCCGGCGAGGCGGGCGGCCTGCAGCACCGCCAGGCCGATCCCGCCCAGCCCGTACACCACCACCGACTCCCCCACCCGCACCCGGGCCGCGCTGTGCACGGCCCCGTAGCCGGTGAGGACGGCACAGCCGAGCAGGGCGGCGGAGGCCAGCGGCACGTCGGCGGGCAGCGGCAGGACGGCGCGCCGGTCGACGACCGTCTCCTCGGCGAAGGCGCCGACGCCGAGGCCGGGGTGGAGCGGGGTGCCGTCCGGGAGGGCGGCGTAGTGGCCGGTGGACGCGGCGCCGGAGTTGTCGCACAGCCAGGGCTCGCCGATCGCGCAGGCCGGGCAGGCGCGGCAGGCGGGGGCCCAGTTGAGGACGACCGGGTCGCCGGGCGCCACCCCGGTGACGTCCTCGCCGACCGAGACGACGGTGCCCGCCCCCTCGTGGCCGAGGACCAGGGGGAGGGTGGCGCGGAGCATGCCGCGGCCGATCGACAGGTCGGAGTGGCAGACGCCGGCGGCGGCGAGGCGGACGCGGACCTGGCCCGGTCCCGGGTCCGGCAGGTCGATGTCGGTGATCTCGAGCGGGGCCCCGGCGGAGCGCAGGACGGCGGCGCGGACCATGGCGGTCACCTCGGTGGTCTTCTCGGTGTGTTCGGACGGGGACTGATCGGCGGACGGGGTCGCCCGACGGGGACGGGTCGGCGGGCGGGGCGGGCGGCGGTCAGAACTGCAGGGACTTGGTCTGCAGGAACTCCTCCAGGCCGTGCCGGCCGAGTTCGCGGCCGACGCCGGAGTTCTTCCAGCCGCCGAAGGGGGCGAGCGGGTTGAAGCGGCCGCCGTTGATGTCGACCTGGCCGGTCTCCATGCGGCGGGCGAACGCGGCGGCGGTCTCCTCGTCGCCCGCCCAGACGGCGCCGGCGAGGCCGTACTCGGTGCCGTTGGCGAGCGCGAGGGCGTGCTCCTCGTCGTCGTACGGCAGCACCACCAGCACCGGGCCGAAGATCTCCTCCTGCACCGCGCGGGCGTCCGGGGGGAGGTCGGCGAGGACGGTCGGGCGGACGTAGTAGCCGCGGTCCAGGCCCTCGGGGGCCCCGGGGCCGCCGGCGACCAGCCGGGCGCCGTCGGCGAGCGCGCCGTCGATGTACTCCCGGACGCGCTCGCGCTGCCGGGCGCTGACCAGCGGTCCGACCCGGGTGGCCGGGTCGGCCGGGTCGCCGGGCGCGTACTTCGCGGCGGAGGCGGCGGCGATCGCCAGGGCCTCCTCGTACTGGTCGCGGTGGACGAGCAGCCGCGTCCAGGCGGTGCAGGTCTGGCCGGAGTTGGCGAAGACGTTGGCCAGGTTGACGTTGACGGCGCGGGCCAGGTCCGCGCCGGGCAGGACGACGCTCGCGGACTTGCCGCCGAGTTCCAGGGAGACCTTCTTGATGCCGCGTCCGGCGCTCTCGCCGATGGCGCGGCCGACCGCGGTGGAGCCGGTGAAGGAGACGACGTCCACGCCGGGGTGGGCGGCGAGCGCGGCGCCGACCACCGTACCGAGGCCGGTCACCAGGTTGAAGACGCCCGGCGGCAGGCCCGCGCCGTCGACGATCCGGGCGAACAGCCGGGCGATCAGCGGGGTCTCCTCGGACGGCTTGAGCACCACCGTGCAGCCCGCCGCGAGGGCCGGGACGACCTTGGCGACGATCAGGTGCAGCGGGTAGTTCCACGGCGTGATCGCGGCGACCACCCCGGCGGGCTCCGCGTACACCGTGGAGTTGCCGACCTTCTCGTGGAAGGCGTAGTCGGCGAGGACGTCGAGGTAGGCCGAGGCCACCGCGATCGGGGTGCCGGCCTGGACGGCGTCGGCGAAGCCCGCGGGGGTGCCGAGTTCGGCGGTGACGGTGGCGGCGATCTCCGCGCGGTGGGCGGCCAGGCCGTCGCGCAGCCGGGTCAGGGCGGCGAGCCGCTCCTCGCGGCTGCTCGCCGCCCAGCCGGGGGCGGCGGCGCGGGCGGCGGCCAC
>NZ_JBEYFP010000269.1:0-7652 GCF_040634455.1 Kitasatospora sp. NPDC007106 | reverse complement strand
GCACCGTCGGCGCCTCCTTCGGCGGCCGTTCGGTCAGGCCCGGGCGGCGTGCCGGCGGCGCAGGACGAAGGCGCCGCCGGCGAGGCCGGCCGCGAGTAGGGCCCCGCCGGCGGCAGTCTCGACCGGGTCCGCCCCGAGGACTCCGCCGCCGCCGCCGGCGAGGGAGGGTCCCTTGGGGACGGACGCGGTGGTGGTCGGGAAGAGCTCGGGGCCGCAGGTGACGGCGGCGGAAGCGCCGCCGACGGTCACCTCGACGGTGTCGGCGCTCTTGGTGAGCACCTTCGTCCCGGCGGCGGTGGTGAAACTGGTGCCCGGCGCGCCGGGGACGTGCTCGCCCTGGGCGTCGACGACGCGGACCTCGCCGACGCCGGCGCAGGCCACGACGTCGCCGTTCACCAGCTCCAGACTGCCGCCCTCGGTGCGGCCCTTGAACGGTGTGGCGGCGCCGCCGTCCGCGTACGCGGCGCCCGCACCGGCGGTGAGCATGGCCAGTACTCCGCAGGCCACGGCGGCCGCCGCACCCGCCCTCGTCCCGATCGACATCCGTCCTCCTTGCCCGTGGAACCGCGACGGTTCCGCGGCTCCCTGGCCCCACAGGGTCCCGGACCGGAGCCGGACATACCACCGCCAATCGGGTGTTTATGACGACAACTCACATAATCCGCTTACGAATTGTCAGGTTGCCGGCAGCCCGGCCGAGCCGGCCGCGACGCCACGGGTCATCCGAGGTCGAGCTGCTCCCCCGCGGTGAGCTGCGCGAACGCGGCACCCGCCCCCGGCCCGCCCTCGCCGAGCAGCCGGCCGTGCACCATCTGCCCGATGTCGCTGAGCACGGCCTCGTGGATCGCCAGCGCCCGCCCCGGGCCGGCCTCCCGGACGTAGTCGATCAGCTCCGAGACCTTGGTCCAGGGCCCGGCGATCGGCAGCAGCAGGGTGTCCACCGGATGCGGCGGCACGGTCAGCGCGTCACCGGGGTGGAACAGCCGCCCGTCGAGCAGGAAGCCGATGTTGCCGACACGCGGGATGTCGGGGTGGATGACGGCGTGCCACTCGCCGTGCACACTCACGCCGAGGCCGTCGATGTCGAAGGCGTCGCCCTCGCCGACCACGGTGACCCGCGCGCCGATGCCCTCCAGTTGCGCGGCCACCGCGCGGTTGGTCCAGATCCGCAGGCCCGGGTCGGCCTCGACGGCGGCCCGCAGCCGGTCCTCGGCGAAGTGGTCCATGTGTTCGTGGGTGATCAGGACGGCGTCCGCGCCGCGGGTGGCGTCGGCCTCGGTGAACGCTCCGGGGTCGATGACGACGGTGGTGCCCTGGTGTTCGATGCGGACGCAGGCGTGTCCGAGCTTCGTCAGTCGCATGCGGAAAACATTACAGCAATGCTGCACAGTTTGGCTGTAGGAAATTCTCGGTAGCATGATCCCCATGGACGAGGTCGACCCCCTGGAGCTGGCCGCCGAGCTGCGCACCGCCATCGGCACCCTGGTGCGCACCCTCCGCCCCGGCGACGAACTGCCGCAGAACCAGGCCGCCGTCCTCGGCTGGCTGGTCCGCGAGGGCCCGCACACCACCAGCGAACTGGCCGCCCTGCAGCGGGTGCGGCACCAGTCGATGGCCCGCACGGTCGCCCTGCTCGGCGAGGCCGGCCTGGTCGAGCAGCGCCCGCACGAGACCGACGGCCGCAAACTGATGATCACCGCCACCGAGGCCGGCACCGCCGCGCTGCACGCCCAGCGCGCCCGCCGCGAGGACACCATCGCGACCGCCCTCACCGAACGCCTCACCCCCGAGGAACGCCGACTCCTCCATCAAGCCGTCCCCCTCCTGCGCAAATTGGCCTGAGGGGCAACCACCCAGGGGCGCGGGGTGGGCGAGCGCCCCAGGGGCCCATGGGGGCACCTGAGCAGTCTCCCCGCCCCTGACGGGTACCCCCCTCACCCGGACGGGCGCATGCCGGAGGGCCCGCCCTCGCGTTGGGCAGGCCGCCAGCATCCGCGCTTCCGAAGGGACGCCCCCATGACCCCCGTCCGCACCGCCCTGGTCCTCGCCGCCGCCGTCTGCGGTCTGCTGCTGGGCACCGCGGGGGCCGCCTCCGCGTGCGGTCCGCTGGACGTCGCCGCCGGGCTGGCCCCGGGCTTCGGCAACGCCTGCGTCAACCGCTGACCGGACGGCCCCGCCGGGGCCGCGTTCAGCGGGCCAGCGCGACCTGCTCGTCCTCGACCTCGACCCCGGCCTGCTCCGCCTCGGCGCGCTGTCCGGGCAGCACCGCCCGTACGCCGAGCGGCGGCAGCTCCACGTGCTCGCTGAGGCCGATCTTGCGGTGCAGCCTGCGCAGCGGCGCGGGCGCCCACCAGTTGAACTCGCCGGCCAGGCTCATCGCGGCCGGCACCAGCAGGCACCGCACCAGGGTGGCGTCCACCGCGACGGCCACCGCCAGTGCGATGCCCATCTGCTTGACCATGAGCATCTGCCCGGCGGCGAACCCGGCGAAGACGATCACCATCAGCAGCGCCGCCGAGGTGATGATCTTGCCGCTGCGCTGCAGTCCGAGCTGGACGGACCGGGTACAGCCGTGCCCCTGGTCGTACAGCTCCTTGATCCGGGAGAGGAGGAAGACCTCGTAGTCCATCGAGAGGCCGAAGGCGAAGGCGAAGACCAGGACCGGGACGAAGGTCTCCAGCCCGCCCGAGGGGGTGAAGCCGAGCAGGCCGCTGAACCAGCCGTGCTGGAAGACCATGGTCAGCGCGCCGAGCGAGGCGCCCAGCGACAGCAGGTTCATCAGCAGCGCCTTGACCGGCATCACCACCGAGCCGGTCATCAGGAACAGCAGCACCAGGGTGCCGAAGGCGACCAGGCCGAGCGCCCAGGGCCCGCGGGTGGCGACCTCGTGCTGGAAGTCGGCGACCGAGGCGGCGTCGCCGGTGACGTAGGTGGTGAGCCCGCCGCGGTGGTCCCGCAGCTCGCCGACGACCTTCTTGGCCTGGGCGCCCTGCGGGTCGCCCTTCACCAGCACGTCGACGGTGGTGAGGCCGTCGCCGACCGGGGTGACCGCGCGGACGCCGGCGACGCCCGGCAGCCCGGCGACCACGTCGTCGGCGTACGCCTGCGCGGTCTTCTGGTCGCTCTTCACGACCACGGTGATCGGGGCGGCGGCCTGGTCGGGGAAGCGCTGCGCGACGGTGTCGGCGACCTGCCGGGAGGCGAAGGACTTGGGCAGCACGTCGGCGCCGGAGCTGCGCGGGTGGGCACCCAGGAAGGGTGCGCCGGCGGCGGTCAGCAGGGCCACGCAGATCAGCATCACCGGCAGCGCGCGCTTCTGGACGCGCCGCACCGTCCGCGAGAAGAAGCCCTCGTCGGGCACGGGCTCGGTCGGCGCCTTGATCCTCCGGCCGACGAAGCCCAGCAGTGCCGGGACGAGGGTGAGGGCGGCCGCGGCCGCGATCACCACGACGCTCACACCGGCCACGCCGACCGCACGGAACACCGGGCTGGTGAAGACGAACAGGCCGGACAGGGCGACCGCGACGGTCAGGCCGGAGAAGGCGACGGTGCGCCCGGCCGTGGCGGCGGTGCGCTCCACGGCCTGCTCGACGGTGGCGCCGTGGCCGCGCTCCTCCCGGAAGCGGTTGACCATCAGCAGCGCGTAGTCGATGGACAGTCCGAGGCCGAGCACGGTGGCGATCGGCAGGACGCTGGTGTCGATGTCCATGATCCGGCTGAAGCCGAACATGGCGAGCAGCGCGCCGCCGACCGAGGCGATCGCGCCGATGCCCGGCAGGCCGGCCGCGGCGAGGCCGCCGAAGACCAGCACCATGACGATCAGGGTGAGCGGCAGGGTGACGATCTCGCCGAAGCGGGTGTCCTTCTCGGTCTGCGACTTGACCTCCTGCTCCAGCACGAGGTCGCCGCCGACGGTCACGTGGGTGCCGGCCGCGTCGACGGCGTCGAGGCGCTCGGTCACGGCGTCCAGCTGCGCGGGGGTCGAGGCGTCGGCCATCCGTACGGCGACCAGGCTCGCCCGGCCGTCCGCGGCGGCCATGCCGGGGGTGCCGGAGTACGCGTCGGCCACCGAGACCACACCGGGCAGGTGGGAGATCTCGGCGGTGGCGGCGGTGACCGCGGCCCGTACCTTCTCGTCGGCGACCGGTGCGCCGTCCACCACGGCGGTGACGGTGCCCTTGACCGGGTCGGCGGCCTGGACGGCAGCGGTGCCGCGGGCGGCCTCGGAGCCGCCGGAGCCGCCGCCGGCGACCGTCCCCTCGAAGACCCGCCCGCCGATCAGCACACCGGCCGCGAGGACGAGCGCCCAGAAGGCGAGCACCCAGCGGCGGTGGCGGAAGCACGCCCGGCCGAGGGCTGCGAGTCGCCCGCCGACCCGGTGGTCGGCGGGCGCGGGCAGGGCGGCGGGCGAAGGCGATGCGGCAGCGAGGGGATTGCGCATGAAGGAGCCTTTCGGGCAGTTCCCCTCAATGTAGGCGCTAAGTCCGATTCGTCCTATAGAGGGACGATGAGCCTCATCTCACAATTCCTGTGACGTAAACGACACATAAGAAATACCGGACAACAAAGACGGAACCCCCGCCCGGTCGATGCCGGGCGGGGGTTCCGCCTACTACTGCTCAGCCCTCAGGCTGCGCGCACTGCGATCAGCTCTGGCCGCCGGCCAGCTTCTCGCGGAGCGCGGCGAGCGCCTCGTCCGAAGCGAGAGCGCCGGAGCCCTCGTCGCTGCTGGAGGAGTACGAGCCGCCACCGGAGACCGGGGCCTCCTCGCCGGCCTCGGCGGCAGCGGCGGCGTCGGCCTCACGGCTCTTGATGACCTGGGCCTGGTGCTGCTCGAAGCGGGCCTGGGCCTCGGCGTACTGCCGCTCCCACTCCTCACGCTGCTTCTCGAAGCCGGGCAGCCAGTCGTTCGCCTCGGGGTCGAAGCCCTCCGGGTAGATGTAGTTGCCCTGGTCGTCGTAGGACGCGGCCATGCCGTACAGGGTCGGGTCGAACTCGACCGACGCCGGGTCGGCACCGAGGGACTCGTTGGCCTGCTTCAGCGAGAGGCTGATGCGACGACGCTCGAGGTCGATGTCGATGACCTTGACGAAGATCTCGTCGCCGACCTGGACGACCTGCTCCGGGATCTCGACGTGGCGCTCGGCCAGCTCGGAGATGTGGACCAGGCCCTCGATGCCCTCGTCGACGCGGACGAACGCACCGAACGGAACCAGCTTGGTGACCTTGCCGGGGACGACCTGGCCGATCTGGTGGGTCCGGGCGAACTGCTGCCACGGGTCCTCCTGGGTCGCCTTCAGCGACAGGGAGACACGCTCGCGGTCCATGTCGACGTCGAGAACCTCGACGGTGACCTCCTGGCCGACCTCGACAACCTCGGACGGGTGGTCGATGTGCTTCCAGGACAGCTCGGAGACGTGCACCAGGCCGTCGACGCCACCCAGGTCCACGAAGGCACCGAAGTTGACGATCGAGGAGACGACGCCGGAGCGCACCTGGCCCTTCTGGAGGGTGGTGAGGAAGGTCTGGCGGACCTCGCTCTGGGTCTGCTCCAGCCAGGCACGGCGGGACAGGACCACGTTGTTGCGGTTCTTGTCCAGCTCGATGATCTTGGCCTCGAGCTCCTTGCCGACGTACGGCTGGAGGTCGCGGACACGGCGCATCTCGACCAGCGAGGCCGGGAGGAAGCCGCGGAGGCCGATGTCGAGGATGAGACCACCCTTGACGACCTCGATGACGGTACCGGTGACGATGCCGTCCTCTTCCTTGATCTTCTCGATCGTGCCCCAGGCGCGCTCGTACTGCGCACGCTTCTTGGACAGGATGAGACGACCCTCCTTGTCCTCCTTCTGGAGAACCAGGGCCTCGATGTTGTCGCCCACGGAGACAACCTCGTGGGGGTCGACGTCGTGCTTGATCGAGAGCTCGCGGGACGGGATGACACCCTCGGTCTTGTAACCGATGTCGAGGAGCACCTCGTCACGGTCGACCTTCACGATGACGCCCTCAACGATGTCGCCGTCGTTGAAGTACTTGATGGTCTCGTCGATCGCCGCGAGGAACGCGTCCGCGTCGCCGATGTCGTTGACCGCAACCTGCGGGGTGGTGCTGACAGAGGTGTCGGTGGGGCTCGTCATTAGGAAAAGGGCTCCGGTACGGACATGAAGTCGTAGGTAATGCCACGCGGAGGGCCCGTATCGCTCCCACCGAAAGCCGGACAGCCAAGAACACGGCGCACCGACCCCCATGAGAAATCCTGGAAGGACAGGTGTCCGTCTTGCAGACCGTGGGGTCTTCGACAGATGCGAGCGCGACCTGCTCCGTCCGAGGCGCGCAGGCCCGCAGCGCAACTTGTAGCATACGGGGACAGCCGGGCACGGTCAACGCGAAGAGCGTCGAGACCGGTGGAGGCCGGGATGGATCAGGCCATATCCTCCAACAGCGCACCAGAACGGCGGCTGTCGCAGGGGGACGTCCCCGGATGCCACCACCCCGACCCGGTCCCGTACGGAGCCGGTTCACGGCAGCGGCGCTTCCGCAACCGACACCCTACGCGACGGGCCTCAGCATCGTGACCACCACCCCCGACCACCCCGCCGACGACGACCGCGAGCACGGCGGCCACGGCGAGGAGGACGACGCCGTCCGGCGCACGGCCGACCCCGGCGAGTCCAGCCGGGCCAGCCGCCACTGGTGGGACCGCAACGCCGACGAGTACCAGGACGAACACGGCGCCTTCCTCGGCGACGACCGCTTCACCTGGTGCCCCGAGGGCCTCGACGAGGCCGACGCCCGGCTGCTCGGCGACCCCGCCGCGCTGAAGGGCCTCGACGTGCTGGAGATCGGTGCCGGCGCCGCCCAGTGCTCCCGCTGGCTCGCCGCCCGCGGCGCCCGCCCGGTCGCGCTCGACATCTCCTTCCGTCAGCTGCAGCACTCCCGGCGGATCGACCTCGTCCGCGGCGATGAGCCGGTCGCCGTCGTCCAGGCCGACGCGGCGGTGCTGCCCTTCGCCGACGGCGCCTTCGACCTCGCCTGCTCCGCCTACGGCGCGGTGCCCTTCTCCGCCGACACCGCCGCGCTGATGCGCGAGGTCCACCGGGTGCTGCGGCCCGGCGCCCGCTGGGTGTTCTCGGTGACCCACCCGATCCGCTGGGCCTTCCCCGACGAGCCCGGCGTCGAGGGCCTCACCGCCACCGCCTCCTACTTCGACCGCACCCCCTACGTCGAGCAGGACGAGCAGGGCCGCGCCACCTACGTCGAGCACCACCGCACCCTCGGCGACCGGGTCCGCGAGCTCACCGCCGCCGGCTTCCGGCTGCTCGACCTCGTCGAACCGGAGTGGCCCGAGGGCCACGACCAGGAGTGGGGCGGCTGGTCGCCGCTGCGCGGCCGGCTGATCCCCGGCACCGCGATCTTCGTCGCGCAGCGGGGCTGACCGCCGGTGCGCCCCGCCGGCCTCGAACTGCCCGTCCGCACCGCCGTCCCCCCGCTGCAGCGCGCCCTCGCCGAGCACGGCGCCGCAGTGCTCGCCGCGCCGCCCGGCTCCGGCAAGACCACCCTCGTCCCGCTGGCCCTCGCCGGGCTGGCCGACGGCCTGCCCGGGCCCGCCCGCCGCGTCCTGGTCGCCGAGCCGCGCCGGCTCGCGGTGCGCG
>NZ_JBEYFP010000268.1:0-7653 GCF_040634455.1 Kitasatospora sp. NPDC007106 | reverse complement strand
CGCGGGCGACACCGCCGGCGCCGCGGACCCGGCGGACACCGGCGAGCGCGACGCCTTCGGCGCCGGCTGGCGGCGCGGGGCGCTCACCAACCTGCTGAACCCCAAGGTCGGCGTCTTCTACATGGCGCTGCTGCCGCAGTTCGTTCCGCCGGGCGCCCCGCAGCTGGCCTTCGGCACGCTGCTCACCTGCGAGCACATCGTGCTCGGCACGCTCTGGTCCGCGGTGCTGGTGGGCTTCGCCCGGGTCGTCCGCCGCTGGCTCGCCGGGCCGACCGCCAAGCGCGTCCTCGACCGGATCACCGGCGGTGTGGTGGCCCTGTTCGGCCTGCGGCTCGCCCTCGGCGACTGAGGCACCCGCTCCGGTCCACCGGCCGTCAGTGCAGCCTGCCCCGCCAGTCCGCGGGCACCTTGTCGGACGGGCCCGGCGAGGCCTGCGCCTCCGGCCGGGAGAGCGGCGGCGCCAGGTCCGGCCCGCTGTAGTACTCGCCGGTCTCGGTGTTCCAGAACCAGTCCTCACCCGGCTCGAAGCTGGTGATGAACGGGTGTCCGCTGTCCCGGGCGTGCCGGGTGGCGTGCTGGGACGGCGAGGAGTCGCAGCACCCGATGTGCCCGCACTCGGCACACCGCCGCAGGTGCAGCCACCAGCCGGCGTCCTGCCCGGCCAGGCACTCGGCGCACCCCTCGCCGCTCGGCACCGCCGACGGGTCGATCCCGGAAATCCGCTGCTCCGCCATGCCGCCGCCTCCTCCGGCTCGCCCTCCCCCGCGCCTTAGACCGTACGCCCGCGCACCGGCCCCCGCAGCGGGGTGGCTGCGTGGGCACGCGGGGCCGTCCCGCCTGTCAGCGGCGTCTGGTGGGATGGGGGCGGCGGCGACGAGGAGGGTGCGCGGTGGACGGGCAGGCGGGGTGGCGCTGTACGGGGCTGCACTGGCGGGACGGGCAGCCGATGCTCGGTGCGGTGCGCGGCGGCCGGCACCACGAGCGGGTGGTCGCCGCGGGCACGGCCGTGAGCTGGCGGCTGCACGGCCCGCGGTACTGCTCGGGCCCGTGGCTGGCCGGCGAGACGGAGCAGCGGCCGTGCCCGCACCGGGCCGAGATCGATCCGAACGGCGGCGCGGTGCTCTGCCCGCCGTGCCAGGCGGTCGACCGCGGGCTGGCGCTCGCGCGGGACAGGATCCTCGACGACGGCCGGACGTACCTGCTCTACCTGGCCTGGTTCGGCGGCGACCTGGCCAAGGTGGGGCTGACGGCGGAGCAGCGCGGCCGGGCCCGGCTGCAGGAGCAGGGGGCTCCGGTGTTCACCGTGGTGGCCCGCGGTCCGCTGCCGGCGGTGCGCCGGGCGGAGTTGACGGTGTCCGGGGCGGGGCTGGCGCGCGAGCGGTTCGGGGTGCGGGCGAAGGCGGAGCAGTGGTGGCACCTGCCCGGTCCTGCGGAGCGGGCGGCGCGGGTGGCCGAGCTCCGGGCGGCGGTGACCGGGTTGCTCGCCGGGCATCCGGTGGAGCTGTTCCCGGCGGGCGAGGTGGTGGACCAGGTCGGCCTGTTCGGGCTGGTGGACGGTCCGCCGCGGGTGTACCGCGAGGTGGTGGCGGTGGCGGACGGCGCCACGGTCGGCGGCACGCTGCGGGCGCCGATCGGACGGCAGCTGTTCCTGGAGCAGCCGGACGGCGGTGAGCCGCTGCTGCTGGACGCCCGGCGGCTGACGGGCTGGGGGCTGTCGCCGGCTCCGTCGGGGCCCTGCTCGGGGGTGGAGGTGCGCGCGCACCGGCGGCCGCCGGCCCCGGACGCCCAGCCGGCGCTGTTCTGAGGAATCGGGCCCGGCTCCGAGGGATCGGGCACGGCGGATCCGGCGGATCCCTTGCGGGGTTTGCTACCGGTCGGTAATTCTTGCTGACATTCCGTCCCACAGAGGAGCGTCCGCATGTCCGCCGAGGTCACCTTCGCCCTGCCCTCCCCGTACGGCCCGCGCACGGCGACGGTGCGCTACCACCGGGAGGGCTCCGGCAGCCCGCTCCTGCTGCTGCACGGAATCGGCCACCACTGGCAGGCCTGGGGCCCGGTGCTGCCCGCACTCGCCGCCCGGCACGAGGTGGTCGCCGTCGACCTGCCGGGCTTCGGCACCTCGCCGGCGCTCCCGGACGGCGTCCCGTACGGCCTGGAGGCCGCCGTCCCGACCGTCGGAGCGTTCTGCGCCGCGCTCGGGATCGAGCGCCCGCACGTGGCGGGGAACTCGCTCGGCGGCCTGCTCGCCCTCGGCCTCGGCCGGGCCGGACTCGCCCGCTCGGTCACCGCCCTCTCCCCCGCGGGCTTCTGGACGGAGCCGGAGCGCCGCTACGCCTTCGCGGTGCTGGCCGGGATGCGCCTCGGCGCCCGGACGCTGCCGCGGTCCGCGGTCGAACGGCTGGCGCGCTCCGCCGCGGGCCGCGCCCTGCTGGTCAGCAGCATCTACGCCCGGCCGGGCCGGCGTTCGCCCGAGGGCGCGATCGGCGAGACGAGGGCGCTGCGCGAGGCGACCGGTTTCGCGCCGACGCTGGCCGCGGGCCGCGGCGTCCGCTTCACCGGGGACGTGCCGGGCGTGCCGGTGACCATCGCCTGGGGCACCCGGGACCGGCTGCTCGTCCGCCGCCAGGGCCTGCGGGCGCTGCACGAGATCCCCGGCGCCCGCCTGGTGCGGCTGCCGGGCTGCGGGCACGTGCCGATGAGCGACGATCCGGAGCTGGTCGGCCGGGTGATCCTGGACGGCTGCGCGGCCGCGGCCTGAGGCCCCCCGGAGGCGTCCCCGACGGCCCGGTGGCACGCCCGGCCGCGGGGGGTGGCGGAGATCACGCTCTGCAACGGGCCACCTACGGTGGCGTAGGTCACTTCAGAGGGTGAACCATCGGCACCATGCCTGATCCACTGGAGACCTTTGACCCGACTTCCTACGTCGCCCTCGGCGACAGCTTCACCGAGGGCCTGAACGACCCCGGCCCCGACGGCCGTTACGCCGGCTGGGCCGACCGGCTCGCCGGGATGCTCGCCGACCGCCGGCCGGACGGCGGGTTCCGGTACGCCAACCTCGCCGTCCGCGGCCGCCTGCTCGACCAGATCGCCGCCGAGCAGGTGCCCGAGGTCCGGCGGATCGCGCCGGACCTGGTGACCTTCTGCGCGGGCGGCAACGACATCCTGCGCCCGGGCAGCGACCCGGACGAGGTCGCCGAGCGGTTCGAGTCGGCCGTCCTGCAGCTCCGTGAGAGCGCCGGGACGGTGCTGGTGTGCACCGGCTTCGACACCCGCACCGTGCCGGTGCTGCGCCACCTTCGCGGCAAGATCGCCACGTACAACGGCCACATGCGGGCGATCGCCGACCGCAACGGCTGCGCGGTCGCCGACCTGTGGTCGCTGCGCTCGGTGCACGACCGCCGGGCCTGGAGCGAGGACCGGCTGCACCTCTCGCCCGAGGGCCACCAGCGGGTCGCCCTGCTGGCCGCCCGCTCGCTCGGGCTGCCGGTCGAGCAGGACCCGGAGGCGCCCTGGCCGCACCGCCCCGAGCCCACCCCGGCCGAGCAGCGCCGCGAGAACCTGGCGTGGGCCCGGACGTACCTGATCCCGTGGGTCGGCCGCCGCCTGCGCGGCGAGTCCTCGGGCGACCACGTCGAGGCCAAGCGCCCCGAACTGCTGCCGCTCTGAGCACCCGGCGACCGGGGCCCGCCCCCGCACGGGGGCCGGCCCCGGTTTCCCTCCGCGGGCGTCCGGCATACCGTCGGTCGTGACGGGACCGCCCGCGCACAGGAGGCACCGCCATGGCCGACAGCTTCGCCGTCGACGTGACCCGCATCAGCCGCGAGGCGCTGCGCACGATGGCCACCGAGCCCGGAACCGCGCCGCACCTGGACGAGGAGCGGGCCGTCAGCGTGCTCAACGACGTGATCGCCACCGAGGTGGTCGGCTGGCTCCGCTACACCCGGGACGCCCTGGCCGCCGCCGGCGGGGGCCCCGAGTCCGGCCGGGCGGCCGCGCTGCTGACCGCGCACGCCGAGCAGGGCATGCGGCACGCCGTCGCGGTGGCCGAGCGGATCACCGCACTGGGCGGGCGCCCCAACTTCGACCCGGACACCCTGGCGCAGCGCGCCCACACCGACTACTCGGTGCCCGCGGACGCCGCGCTGACCGCCACCCTCGACCGCAACCTGCGGGCCGAGCGGATCGTCCTCGCGACCTACCGGGAGATCGCCGACTGGTTCGGCGACCGTGACCCCGACAGCCGCGACCTGCTGCACACCCTCGCCGCCGACGTGCGACGCAACGCCGCGGCGCTGGAGGACCTGCTCCGCACCCGCGGCGGCTGACCGGCCCGGGGTTCCGGAGCGCCCCGGGGTTCAGGACTCGTACCGCTCGACCTCCTCGATGCTGCGCACCGCGGCGAGATCGGGGTCGTCCCCCGCGTCGACCCGTGCCCGACGCTGCCGGAGCAGGTCCCAGCACTGGTCGAGCTCCGCCTCCAGCTCGCGCAGCCGCTGCCGCTCGCTGGCCGGGTCGATCCGTCCTTCGGCCAGCATCGTCCGCAGCTCGCGTTCGGCCGCGACCATCTCACCGATCCGGTCCAGGATCCGCCGGTCGGTGCCGCCACTCGTGTGCTCGTCCACCGGGGACACCTCCTCGCCCCCAGCCTAGGAACGGCCGGTGTGCGGCGCGACCCGGCACCCGTTCGGCGCAGCGGCGGCTTGACAGGTCGTCAAGCGGTGTTCAGGATGGCGCCTGCTGGAAATGACTTTCACTTTCAAAATCCGGCGAACCACCGTCCCCGCCCGACCCCGCACAGCCGAGGAGCACCCGCATGTCCCTGAACGTCCCCGCCGCCCTGCTGGAGAAGGCCGAGCACGGCGAGGTGGAGGAGGCGGAGTTCGTCGAGACCGTCCGCACCTCCCTGCCGTACGCCTACCGCACGGTCGCCGAGCTCAGCGGCGAACTGCAGGACTCCCCCGCCGAGTTCGCCGACAACACCACCGCACCGACGGACGAGGAGCGCGGGCAGCTGCTGCGCGCCATGGCCAGTGACGCCATCCGCGGCAGCCTGGAGCGGCACTTCGGCGTGCGGATCGCCTTCCAGAACTGCCACCGGGTGGCGGTCTTCCGCCCCGGCGCCGAACGGACGGAGGCGTACGCCCGGTTCACCTCGGCGCGGGCGCAGCTGCTCAACCAGGTGCCCGGTCTGCGCAGCTGCTGACCGCCGCGGGCCGGCCTCGCCGGCCGCGCCCGGTCAGCCGCCCGTGTGCAGCGGGTCGGCCGGGTCGCGGCCGGCGAGGCCGAGCAGCCTGGCCTGCGTGTCGGCGTCCTCGGGCACCGGCACGGCCCGGCCGAACACCCCGGAGGAGGAGAGGTCGCCGCCGTACGCCTCGAGCTCGGCGAACGCGAACTCGGCGGCCGCCCGGTCCATGGCGAGGTCGGCGCCGACGCCGACGGCAAGGTCCCAGGCGTGGATGATCGCGTCGACCGTCATCTCCCGGCAGTAGCCCTCGGCGGGGCGGTCGCCGTACGAGAGCGAGACGCTCCGCCCCAGCGCGCCGGAGGCGTCGAAGGCGGCGCGGGACGCCTCGGCGGCGGCCGTCCAGGCCGCCACCGGGTCGTCGCCGAGCACGTCGCCGTCGAAGCGGTCGCCGACCTCCGCGACCGTGCGGCCCGCCAGCAGCGGCGGCACCCACAGGTGCTCGGAGGTGAGGTGGCCGACCAGGTCGCGGACGGTCCACTCGGTGCAGGGCGTCGGCGCCTCCCAGGCGTCGTGGGCGGCGGCCCTGCGCACGTGCCGGCCGAAGGTGTCCTGCGCGTCGGCGAACAGCTTCAGCACGGCTTCCGGTTGCTCTGCCATGCCTCCACCCTTCACCCGATCGGACGACGCGGCACCCCGGAGGAACCGTCCGGCCGCCCCGGACGTCGCCCGGTCCGTGGAACGCTTCCCCTCCGAGGGCCGCCGGCCCCGACGATTCCCGGTCGACGCCGACGGCGAGCGGCTCGCCGCCGTCGCCCTCGCACCCGACGCCCCGAACGGGCTCACCGCCGTCGCGCTGCACGGCGCGGGCGACAGCGACAGCGGCCGTCTGCTGCCGCTGCTCGGCGACCTCGCCGCACGGGGGTGCCGCGCCCTCGCCCTGGACTTCTCCGGGCACGGCGCGAGTTCCGGACGGCTCGCGGACCTGTCGCTGGAGCGCCGACTGCGGCAGGCCGCCGCCCTGATCGACCGGCACGCCGACGGCGAGGAGCTGGTGCTGGTCGGATTCAGCATGAGCGGGCAGACGGTGGCCGATCTGACGGCGCGGTACGGGCCGCGGGTCCGCGCCGTCGGGCTGTGCGCCCCGGCGGTGTACGCGCGGGAGGCCTGGCCGGTGCCCTTCGGCGCGGGCTTCACCGGGATCATCAGGCGGCCCGGCAGCTGGCGGGACTCGGCGGCGCTGACCGCGCTGGAGGGCTTCGGCGGGCGATCGGTGCTGGCCGTGCCCGGCCGCGACGAGGTGATCCCCGCCGAGGTGACCGCGGCGGTCGGGCGGGCACTGGCGGCGCGGTCCGACCACCGCCGGCTGGAACTGCCGGACGCCGTCCACCGGCTCGGCCGGTGGTTCGGCGAACACCCGGTGCCGCGGCGGCGGTTCGTCGCCGTGCTGCTCGACGGGGCCGCCCACCCGGCATGATGGCCTCCTCACCGCCGCGCCCAGGAGGTCCCGCCGTGCCCAGCAGTCCGGTCCGCGTCACCGTGATCGGCGAGTGCGTCGCCGACGCCTTCACCGATGCCGCCCTGAGCGGGCCCGGCGAACTGGCGCTGCGGGTGCACCCGGGCGGCGGGCCGGCCAACACCGCGGTGGCACTGGCCCGGCTGGGCACCCCGGTGGCGTTCCGGGCGCGGCTGGCGGACGACGTCTTCGGGCGGCTGTTCCGGGCCCAGCTGGCCGGCTCCGGGGTCGACCTGTCGGGCTGCGTGGCGGCGGCGGAGCCGAGCACCCTGGCGGTCGCCGAGGTGGACGGGGAGGGGCGGGCCAGCTTCTCGTTCCACGCCGAGGGCACGGCGGACTGGCAGTGGACGGAGGCCGAGTTGGCGGCCGTGCCGCCCGCCGGGCCGGTCTGCGTGCACTCCGGCTCGCTGGCCCTGGTGCGGGACCCGGGCGGGCCGGCGATCGAGGCGTACCTGGCCCGGGCCGCGGCGTCCGCGACGGTGTCGATCGACCCCAACGTCCGTCCGCTGCTGGTCGATCCGGCGGTCTACCGGGAGCGGCTGCCGCGCTGGTGCGCACTGGCGGACGTCCTGCGGCTGAGCGCGGACGACGTCGGGCACCTCTTCCCGGAGAGCGGGGTGGAGGCGGTCTGCGACCGGTTCCACGAGGACGGCGTGCCGCTGGTGGTGGTGACGCTCGGCCCGCAGGGCGCGCTGGCCTCGCTGAACGGGGAGCGGATCGCCGTACCCGCCCGGCGGGTGGAGGTGGTGGACACCGTCGGCGCCGGGGACGCGTTCACGGCCGGGCTGCTGCACCGGCTGGACGCGCAGGGCCTGCTCGGCGGACGGCTGGACGGGCTCACGGTGCCCGCGGTGGCCGAGGCGTGCCGCTTCGCGGCCGGGGTGGCGGCACTGACCTGCGGTGTCGCCGGGCCGAACCCTCCCTGGGCCGACCGGCTCTGACGGTCCGCCGGCCG
>NZ_JBEYFP010000267.1:0-7701 GCF_040634455.1 Kitasatospora sp. NPDC007106 | reverse complement strand
CCCCGACTTGCTTTCTTCACTGCCTTGTCGGAACCGGCCTGACGGCCCGTCCGACGTTTCAAACCTTAGCCGATCCCCGCTCCGAAAAGCGAATCGGCCTCGATCTGAAGTGCAATTCCTATAAACGCGCACGCCGAATTCGCACGGAGACGCGACAAGACGCGACCCAGTGAGGATCTGGAAGTGGTGTTTCAAGGGATTGGCCGCTCCGGGACCGTCCGCGCAGATGCGTGTCCGGTGCTCCCTGCCGAGCGACCAGTGAACACTACGCCGATCCGCCGGAAGATGCAAAACGGCCCCGGCGCGGAGACTCCGCGCCGGGGCCGTACTGCTGTACCGGACAGGCGGTCGGGTCAGACCCGGCCCATCTCCTCGGCGATCGCCGCGGCGAACGCGTCGATGTCGGCCTCGCTGGTGTCGAAGGACGCCATCCAGCGGACCTCGCCGGTGTGCTCGTTCCAGAAGTAGAAGCGGTAGCGCTTCTGCAGCCGCTCGCTGACCTCCCGCGGGAGGATCGCGAAGACCGCGTTCGCCTGGACCGGGCGGACGACCGTCACGCCGTCGATGCCGGTGACGGCCTGCTCCAGGCGCTTGGCCATCGCGTTGGCGTGGCCGGCGTTGCGCAGGTACAGGTTTCCGGCCAGCAGCGCCTCGAACTGCACCGAGACGAAGCGCATCTTCGAGGCGAGCTGCATCGACATCTTGCGCAGGAACTTCAGGTTGCGGACGCGCTCGGGGTTGAGCACGACGACGACCTCGCCCAGCATCAGGCCGTTCTTGGTGCCGCCGTAGGACAGCACGTCCACACCGGCGTCGGTGGTGAAGTCCCGGAACGGCACGCCCAGGGTGGCGGCGGCGTTGGCGAGCCGCGAGCCGTCCATGTGCACGAGCATGCCGTGCTCGTGGGCGTGGTCGCAGATGGCCTTGACCTCGTCGACCGTGTACACGGTGCCGAGCTCGGTGCTCTGGGTCAGCGAGACCGCCAGCGGCTGGGCGCGGTGCTCGTCGTCCCAGCCCCAGGCCTGCTGGTCGATCAGCTCGGGGGTGAGCTTGCCGTCCGGGGTGGGGACGGTGAGGATCTTGATCCCGGCGATCTTCTCCGGCGCACCGCACTCGTCCACGTTGATGTGCGCGGACTCGGCGGCGACCACGGCGCCCCAGCGCGGCAGCAGGGACTGCAGGGCGACCACGTTGGCGCCGGTGCCGTTGAAGACGGGGTACGCCTCGGCCCGGTCGCCGAAGTGGCGGCGGAAGACCTGCTGCAGGTGGGCGGTGTAGTCGTCCTCGCCGTAGGCGACCTGGTGGCCGCCGTTGGCGAGGGCGATCGCCGCGAGGACCTCCGGGTGGATGCCGGCGTAGTTGTCGCTGGCGAATCCGCGCACGGTGGTGTCGTGGTGCCGCACCGCGTCGGTGCGGGTGTCGTCGGTGCCGATGGTCATCGGGCTGTCAGCCACAGGTGCTGTCCGTTCAGTTCTGCTGCGGGGCGGTCCCAGAGGCCCGCCAGGGTCTCGGCCAGGTCGGCGGTGTCGGTGAAGCCGGCGAACTTGGCGTCCGGCTTCTCGGCACGCATCTCGGGAGAGACCAGGGCCTTGATCACCAGGATGGCAGCCGCGGCGGTGGGCGTTCCGTCCCCGGCGGTGGTCTCCTTCACGAAGGAGTCCGCCATGGCGAGCGTCCAGGCCTCGGTGGCCGCCTTCGCGGCGGCGTACGCCGCGCCGCCGGCGGTCGGCTTGTGGGCCGCGGCCGCGGAGACCATGGCGTAGCGGCCGCCGCTGCGGACCAGCGCGGGCTGGAAGGCCAGCGAGGTGTGCTGCAGGGTCCGCACCACGGTGTCGTGCAGGAAGTCCCAGTCGTCGATCCGGGAGTCGAAGAAGGTCTTGCTGCCGCGCCAGCCGCCGACCAGGTGGAGCAGGCCGTCGACGTGGCCGTGCTCGGCCTCCAGGTGGTCGGCCCAGTCGTGGACCTCCTGCGGGTCGAGCAGGTCGATGACCTGGCCGCTGACCTTCGCGCCGGGCACGGTGGTGCGCACGCTGTCGAGGGCCTTGTCGAGGCGCTGCTGGTCGATGTCGGCGCCGATGACGGTGGCGCCGGCGGCGGCGAGGCGCCGCATGGTGGCCTGGCCGGCGGGGCCGCTGGCCCCGGCGACCGCGATCACCTTGTCGTCGAGACGGGCGCTCACGCGGCGACCCCCTGGACACCGGTGCCGGTGATGCCGGTGGTGGCGGCGATGACGCCGCTCAGCTTCTTGGAGAGGGCCTCGTAGAACATGCTGAGGGGGAACTCGTCCGGCTTGACCGCGTCGCAGAGCGCCTTGTTGAGGGCCTTGCCGTCGGTGATGTCGAGCGGGAGCGCCTCGGCGCCCTTGGCCCAGGTGGAGGCGGGGTGCGGGGTGAGGTAGCGGGAGACGAGCTCGTAGGCGGCGATCCAGTGGGCCGTCTTCGGGCGGTCGATGCCGTCGCGGTAGAGGGTCTCGATCTCGCCGCAGAGCTGGTTGGTGACCTCGGCGACGCGGTCCCAGTCGATGGAGAGGCGGTTGTCGCGCCAGCGCAGCGCGTCGTGCTTGTGCAGGTAGGCGAAGAGCAGCTGGCCGCCCATGCCGTCGTAGTTGCGGACGCGGTCGCCGCTGACCGGGAAGCGGAACATGCGGTCGAAGAGGATCGCGTACTGGACGTCGCGGCCCTGGGCGTAGCCCTCGGCCTGCAGCTTCACGGCCTCCTTGAAGGCGGTGAGGTCGCAGCGGAGCTCCTCCAGGCCGTACATCCAGAACGGGCTGCGCTGCTTGATCATGAAGGGGTCGAAGGGCAGGTCGCCGTGGCTGTGGGTGCGGTCGTGGATGAGGTCCCACAGCACGAAGGTCTGCTGGGCGCGCTCCTGGTCCTTGAGGAGGCCGGTGGCGTCCTCGGGGATCTCCAGGCCGAGCAGCTCGACGGCGCTGGTGGAGACGGCGCGGAAGCGGGCCGCCTCGCGGTCGCAGAAGATGCCGCCCCAGGTGAAACGTTCCGGCGCCTGGCGGACGGCCACGGTCTCCGGGAAGAGCACGGCGGAGTTGGTGTCGTAGCCGGCCGTGAAGTCGGTGAAGGTGATCGGCACGAACATCGGGTTGTCGAAGCGCTCGCGCTCCAGCTCGGCCAGCCAGTCCGGCCAGACGACCTTGAGCAGGACGGCCTCGAGGTTGCGGTTCGGGTTGCCGTTCTGGGTGTACATCGGGAAGACCACGAGGTGGTCCAGGCCGTCGGTGCGCTGCTCGGCGGGGTGGAAGGCGAGCAGCGAGTCGAGGAAGTCGGGCTCGCGGTAGCCGGTGTCGGCCCACTTGCGCAGGTCGTCCTGGACGGCGGCGAGGTACGCGGCGTCCTGCGGGAAGAGCGGGGCGAGCTCCTGCACCGAGGTGAGCACGGTCTCGACCAGCGGGTCGACCGTGCCGCGCTGGACGGTGGACAGGTCGATGGAGCCGTCCTTCGACTGCAGCGGGCGGAGGGACTCCACCGCGTTCTTCAGACGGAGCCAGGCGGGGTGGCCGGCCGGAGAGGCGGAAGCATCGCCAGCCACGGCGAGCGTCGGCGAAAGATTCTGCATCGGAGACTCACTTCGACAGGAGGTATTGCGACGTACCCACCATAGATACGAAAGGTTCTTCTGTTCAAGGGGGGTCTGCCGGGCAATCCTGCGGCGTATGGGGCTCACGGCGGGAGATCCGGCACTCCGGGGCGTCCCACGGGGCGGTCCGGAGTGGGCCGGAGGCCGCCGCATCCCGACCATCCCGCGCCCGCCGTGGCCCCGCCACCGGGGAGCGGCGGCGCCCGTCGGGGTGCGGTCCGGCCCCCGATCGGCCGGGCACTTCCGTGCGCCCCCCTGCGCGCCCTGCTGCCCGCCGCCCGGATCGGTGATCGTGGACGTACTGTCCGCTGGCACCGGTCGGGAGGGGCGCCGTGCACGGTCCGGCCGTCGTCACATGGATGCTGGCGGGGCTGGCCGCCGGCTCGGCCGCGCTGTGCGCGCTGCGCCTGCGCCGCCCGGGCTGTGCGGGGGCGCACCGCGAGGCGGACGCCGCCGAGGCGGCGATGGCGGTCGGCATGGCCGGGATGGCCGTGCTGCCCGGCGCGGTCTGGGGCTGGCTCTTCACCGTGCTGGGAGGCGCCCTGGTGCTGGGGGCGGTCGCGGGGCGCGCGGGGCGCGTTCACCGTCTGCACCACGGGGTCGGGGCGCTCGCGATGGCGTACATGGCGCTGGCCATGGCCGCCTCGCCGGCCGCCCCCGCCCACCTGCACCACGCGGCGCCGGGCGTCCCCGGAGCGACCGGCACGCCGATGGGGCTGCCGGCGCTGACCGGTCTACTGCTCCTCTACTTCGGCGGGTACACGCTGTGGGCGGGCAGTCGGCTGCTGTCCGCGCCCGGGGCCGCGGGAGGCGCGGCCGGGGTGGTGGAGGGCGGCACCGTGCGGGCCTGCCGGGTGGCGATGGGCATCGGGATGTTCGCCATGCTCCTGACGCTCTGACGGCTTCCGCGGTGTTGACGGGGTGTCGTTGGTCACCTGTCCGCGGAAGCCGTTCCACCGGGGCGCGACGGAGCATAGGTTGGGGGCAGCGCACTGTCGCGCTCCTGATCGCTCCTCGGGGGAGCCCCTGCCATGACGGCCCTGCTGAGCCTGCTGCTGCTCGGACTGCTGCTCGCCACCGTGGCGCCGGGCCTGCTGGCCCGGGCCCGCTGGCCCGAGCGAGAACCCGTGCTGGCGCTGCTCGCCTGGCAGTCCCTCGTGGTGGCCGTGCTGCTGTGCTGCGTGCTCTCCCTGTTGCTGGCCTGTGCCGCCGCGCTGCCGGCGCTGCGCGTGGCGGTGTTCACGGGTGCGCCCTCGGGCGTCGAGGAGGCCTACGGCCTCGCGGGCGCCGAGGGCTGGGGCCGGCTGACGGCGGCTCTGCTGGCCCTGGGCGGGGTGCAGACCGCGGTGTCGCTGACCCGCGAGGTGCGCGCGGCCCGCGCGCTGCGCGAGGCGCGCCACGCCCAACTGGACGACCGGGCCCCGCAGTTGCCGGGCGAGTCGGCGGCCGAGCGGCGCGGCGGCGAGCGCCTGGTGGTGCTCGAGAACCTCCGTCCGGAGGCTTGGTCGCTGCCCGGCCCGGAGGCCCGGCTGGTGGTGACCACCGGTGCGCTGCAGCAGTTGACCGACCGTGAGCTGGCGGCGGTGCTGAGCCACGAGCGCAGCCACGTCCGCGCGCGGCACCACTGGCTCGCGCAGTGCGCCGAGGCGCTGGCGACCGGCTTCCCCGGGGTGGGCGTGTTCAGCGCCTTCCGGAACCAGGTCGGCGAGCTGGTGGAACTGGCCGCGGACGACCGGGCCGCCCGTCGGCACGGGCGGATCACCACGGCGCTCGCACTGGTGGAGATCAACGCCGGACGCGCGGTGTTCGGCTCGTGCCCGCCGAGGCAGCTCGCCCAGGCACCGCGCCGGGTGGACCGGCTGCTGGCGGGCGAGCCGCGGCTGCCGGTGCACCACCGGCTGCGGCTGACGCTGGCGGCGCTGGCCGCCCCGGCCGCGGTGGTGCTGCTGGCGATGGCGCCCGGGCTGGGCACACTGCTCTGACGAGGGCCCCCGACCACGGGGAGATCAGCCGGAAGACCGGCCGGGAGGTTAGTCGGGGATTCAGCCGAGGGTGCGGGCGAGCACCTCGCGGTGGATCGGCTGGGCCTCCTGGTACCGGGCGCGGCCCTCGTCGGTGAGCGCCACGAAGATCCCGCGCCGGTCGAGCTCGCACATGACCCGGGCGACCAGGCCGTCCTTCTCCAGCCGGCCGATCAGCCGGGACAGCGCGCTCTGGCTGAGGTGGACCGTCTGCGCTATCTCCTGGACCCGGAGCTTGCCCGGGCCGACCCGCAGCTCGTCCTCCCAGAGGCGCTCCAGCACCTCGAACTCGCTCATGCCGAGGCCGAACTGCTCGCCCAGCGTGCGGTCGAGCGCGCAGGAGACGGCGGCGTGACGCGCGAGGACGTCCCGCCACTCGAACACGAGGGCGGACTCTGGGGCGAGATCCGGTTCAGCCACCCGACCAGGATACCACGTGCCCGCACATCTATTGCAGGCGCATTAAATTCACTTGCACTGGATGCACGTGCATGTAGTCTCGTGGCCATGACGACCGCATCTGACGACCCGTCGACGACCGGGGCCTGGAGCCCACGCCTGTGGGGCACCCTCGTCGTCCTCTGCGCCGCCCTCTTCCTCGACGCGCTCGACGTCTCGATGGTGGGCGTGGCCCTGCCCGCCATCGGTACCGACCTCCACCTGTCCACCTCCGCCCTGCAGTGGGTGGTGAGCGGCTACGTGCTCGGCTACGGCGGGCTGCTGCTGCTCGGCGGGCGCGCCGCCGACCTGCTCGGGCGGCGGCGCGTCTTCCTGGCCGCCCTCGCCGTCTTCGCCGCCGCCTCGCTGCTCGGCGGCCTGGTCGACGACGGCGGCCTGCTGATAGCCGCCCGGTTCCTCAAGGGCGTGAGCGCCGCCTTCACCGCCCCCGCCGGCCTGTCGATCATCACCACGACGTTCGCGGAGGGCCCGGCACGCAACCGGGCGCTCTCCATCTACACCACCTGCGGCGCCAGCGGCTTCTCGCTCGGCCTGGTGCTCAGCGGCCTGCTCACCTCGGCCGGCTGGCGCTGGACGTTCCTGATGCCGGTGCCGGTCGCGCTGGTGGCCCTGGGCGCGGCCGTCCGACTGCTCCCCCGTCAGCCCGCACCGGCCCGCGGCACCGCCGGGTACGACGCGGCCGGCGCGATCACCGGCACCGGCTCGCTGCTGCTGCTCGTCTTCACCGTCACCGAGGCGCAGAACGCCGGCTGGGCGAGCGCCCGCACCATCGGCTCGCTCGCCGTGGTCGCCGTGCTGATGGCGCTCTTCCTGCTGATCGAGTCCCGGGCCGCCCACCCGCTGGTCCGGCTGGGGATCTTCCGCAACGGCGGGGTGAGCCGGGCCAACGTCGCGGCGCTGGCGGTGTTCGGCTCGTACGCCGGCTTCCAGTTCATCGCCACGCTCTACCTGCAGCGGCTGCTCGGCTGGTCCGCGCTGGAGATGGCCCTGGCCTTCCTCCCGGCCGGTGCGCTGGTCGCACTGTCGGCCACGAAGATGGGGGCGGTGGTCGACCGGTTCGGCACTGCCCGCCTGTTGCCGCTCGGCATCGGCTTCCTGACCGCGGGCTACGCGCTGTTCCTGCGTCTGGACGAGCACTCCGGCTTCCTCGGCCTGGTGCTGCCCAGCATGGTGCTGCTCGGCATCGGCTTCGCCCTGGCCTTCCCCTCCGTCAACATCGCCGCCACCAACGGCGTCGACGACGAGGAGCAGGGGCTGGCCTCCGGCCTGGTCAACACGGCCTTCCAGGTGGGCAGCGCGATCGTGCTGGCCGTGGCCACGGCCGTGATCACGGCGGGCAGCGACGGCGGCCTGAGCCCGCAGGCCCAGCTGGCCGGCTACCGGCCCGCGCTGCTGCTGGTGACGGCGGTCTCGCTGGGCGCCCTGGTGGTGACCCTGGTGGGCTGGGCCCTGGAGCGCCGCCGCACGGCAGCGCCCGTCGCGGCCGAGTCCATATCCGCGCACATCCCCCGGGCGGTTGCCGGGCCGGCCACGGCCGGAGGCTCCGACGAGGGGGAGGACGCCGAGGGCAGGGTGCTCGCCGACCGCTGACGCCCGACCGGCCGGGATCGACATCCGTCCAGGGCCG
>NZ_JBEYFP010000266.1:0-7702 GCF_040634455.1 Kitasatospora sp. NPDC007106 | reverse complement strand
GCGGCGGGGGCGGCGCGGTGCCGGTCGGCGAGGTCGGCGGCGGCGGTGAGCGCGTGCCGGGCGGCGGCGATGTCCATGGTGGCGTTGACCGAGGCGGCGGCGGGCGTCGCCTCGCCGGTGGCCGGGTCGACGGGGTGGTTCTCGGGTGAGTAGGAGGGCACCACGGCGATCCGGCCGTCCGGGCCGGTGCGGGTGAGGAAGTCCTCGTAGAAGGCGGCGGTCTCCAGCAGGGCGGGCAGCAGCTCGCCGGTGAGGAAGGCGGTGTCCCCGGTGGTCTCGGCGTGCTCCAGCAGCGGGTGCAGGAGCCAGTCGGCGCCGGCCGTCCACAGGTGGTGCGCCCAGCTGTGGTTGAAGTGGTACTGCAGGCCGTTGGTGCCGTCGGTGTGCGCGGGAGCGACCGCGCCGCGGGTGCCGTAGAGCCGGCGGGCGTTGGTGCGCCAGTTCGGCAGCTGGTCGCGGACGAGGGCGGCGAGCGCCAGCGAGGCCTCGGGCAGGCCGGTCGCGGCGGCACCGGCGAGCTGCAGGTTGAGGTTGGCGTTGGTGGTGAACGCACCGCCCCAGGCGCTCCCCCAGTCGCCCGTCCACAGACCGCACAGCCGCGGCGGGCGTTCCCCGGAGGAGGCCAGCAGGTGGTACCGGCCGGCGGCGAACAGCGACTCCAGCAGCGCGAGTTGCAGCGTCGACGGGTCGGCCTCCTGGCGGGCCAGCAGCTCGGCGACGGGCAGCTCGCGGTCCGCGGCCGGGGCGTGCAGGTCGAGGGCGACCCGGTCGTAGGCCTCGGTGTGCAGGTCGAGGTGGCGCTGCAGCAGCAGCTCGTAGTCCTCGGACAGCGCGTACAGGCCGGTGTCCAGCCGGCCGAGGCAGCCGTCGGGTTCGGCGACCGGGCCGCGGGCGGTGCGGGTGAGCAGCAGCAGCTGGCGGGCGCCGCTCACGTGCACCCGGGGGCCGTCGCAGCGGACGGTGCCGCCGGGGGCGAGCAGCCGGGTCGCGCCGCGGTAGCCGAGCTCGCTGTCGGGGTAGCGGACGCGCAGCCGCAGCAGGGCGGTGTCCCGCGGGGCGTCCGTCTCGGGCGCGGGGATCTCGGCGGGGCGGTAGACCGAGCGGACGGCGGCCCGCAGCTCCTCGGGCGCGCCGGGCAGCCGGGTGTCGAGGCAGACCTCCGCGTCGACGGCGCCGCCGCTCGGCGCGGTCAGCAGGTGCACCACCACGTCGTCGGCGCGGGAGACGAAGGTCTCGCAGCGCCACCAGCCGTCCGCCTCGTGCCATTCGGCGGCGGCGACGCCGGTGCGGAGGTCCAGGGTGCGCCGGTAGCCGTCGGCCTCGGCGGCCGGACGGCGGACGCGGACGGCGAAGCCGGGGTGGAAGGACTGCACGTACCGGGGTTCCCAGTCGCCGCCGAACGCGGCCACCGCCTCCGCCTGCCGGCCCGCCAGCAGCGCGTCCTGCACCTCGGCGAGCACGGGGGCGAGCAGCGGCGGCTCGGCGCCGCTCGCCGGGTCGGGGCGGACCAGGTCGTGGTGGGTGATCACCAGCTGCTCGTCCTCGGTGCGGCCGTGCACGAGGACGCCGTGCCGGCCGTTGCCGCCGAGGTAGGCGTCCTCCCAGCGGGCGGCGGGTGCGGTGTCGTGGATGCCGTGCGTGGGGGCGTCGGGCATGGCGGAGTCCTGTCGGGTCACATGGGTCGCAGCACCGCTGCGCCGTGGGGGGCGAGCTGCAGGGCGGCGGTGTCGCGGGCGGTCAGCAGGTTCCGGTGAGGGCCGGACAGGGGGAGGTGCACCGGGGCGGCGGTGTGGTTGAGCACGAAGAGCAGTCCGCCGCGCCGGACGGCCTCCACTCCGTCGGGGAGGCCGGGCAGTTCGGGGTGCACGCCGGCGGCGTCGGCGGCGCCGGCGAGCAGCCGCCGCAGGACGGCGGGTTCGGGCAGGGTGGCGAGGTAGTGGGCGCGGCCGTGCCGGGTGGCGGCGGGCATGCCGTCGGCGAACGAGGCGATCACCTCGGTGCCTTGGGCGAGGCGCAGCTCCTCGCTCCACAGGTCCGCGGTGCCGCCGCCTGCGAGGTCGGCGGGCGCGTCGAGCGGGCGCCACTCGAGCGGGTGGACGCCGAGCAGGTCGCGCAACCGTCCGTCCATGCCGCCGGGACGGATCGTGTCCTGGTCGTCGGCGACACCGGTGAAGAAGCCGGCGACCAGGGTACCGCCGCGGCGTGCGTGGGCGACCAGGTTCTCGACGGCCCGGTCGGAGGCGAGGTAGAGGTTGGGGACGACGACCAGCCGGTAGCGGGTGAGGTCGGCCTCCGGGTGGACGTAGTCGGCGGTGAGGTGGGCGTCCCAGAGGGCGCCGTGCCAGGCGAGGGCGAGCGGGGCGAGGTCGACCCGGTCGGAGGGGCGGCCGCGCTGCTCCAGCGCCCACCAGTTCGGCCAGTCGAAGACGACGGCCACCTCCGCGTGCACCTCGGTGCCCACCACCTCGGCGAGCAGCGGGAGTTCGCGGCCGAGTGCGCGGACGGCCCGGTGCTGCGGGGTGTCCGTCCCGGCGTGCGGCAGCAGCGCGGAGTGGAACTTCTCGGCACCTTGCCGGGAGGCCCGCCACTGGAAGAAGCAGAGGCCGTCGGCGCCGCGGGCGACGGCCTGCAGCGCCTCCAGGCGGAGCCGTTCCACCGGCTTGGCCCGGTTCACGCCGCGCCAGTTGACGGCGGACGCGGCCATCTCCATCTGCACCCAGGGGCCGCCGGCCTGGGAGCGGGTCATGTCCTGGCCGAGGGCGGCCCGGACGGCGGCGCGGGGGTCGGCCGGGTCGGGGTAGGCGTCGAGCGAGACGACGTCCTGCTCGGCGGCGAAGGCCCAGCAGTCGACGTGCGGGTAGAGGGTCATGAAGTTGGTGGTGACCGGCAGGTCGGGGCTGTGCCGGCGGAGCACGTCGCGTTCGGCGGTGAAGCACTCCAGCAGCACGTCGGAGCAGAACCTGCGGAAGTCCAGCACCTGCGCCGGGTTGGGCAGGTACGGGGCGGCGAGCGGCGGCCCGACGGTGGACCAGCTGCTGTGCTGCTGGCTCCAGAAGGCGGTGCCCCAGGCCTCGTTGAGGGCGTCCAGGCCGCCGTGCCGCTTGCGCAGCCAGTCCCGGAAGCGCCCGGCCGTCTCCTCGCAGTGGCAGACCGGCCCGTACTCGTTGTTGACGTGCCACATCCGGACGGCCGGGTGGCGGCCGAACGCGGCGGCGAGGTCCTCGACCAGGGCGAGCGCGTGGCGGCGGTAGTCGGCGGAGGACGGGCACCACTGGTTGCGCGAGCCCCAGTGCAGACGGGTGCCCTCGGCGGTGACCGGCAGGGTGCCGGGGTGGAGTTCGCCGAGCCAGGGCGGCGGGGAGGCGGTGGGGGTGGCCAGGCAGACCTCGATCCCGCCCTCGTGCAGCAGGTCGAGGACGCGCCGCAGCCAGCCGAACTCCCTGGCCCCCGGCACCGGTTCCAGCCGCGCCCAGGAGAAGACGCCGACGGTCGCGGTGGTGACGCCGGCCTCGCGCATCAGCCGGACGTCCTCGGCCCAGGTCTCCTCGGGCCACTGCTCGGGGTTGTAGTCGCCGCCGAACAGGATCCGGCCACGGGTGGTGTCGGCAAGGGACGGCATGGGGGGTCCTTTCGGATCTCAGTGGTCCGGTGCTACGGGGTCTCTTCAAAGGCGTTTGGTCAGCCCCAAGGGGCGCGGGGAACTGCGCAGTCCGGGAGTGGTGCTCCTGAGGAATCCGACTGCCGGGGCCCCGCGGTGGCTCGCATCCGAATTGCGCAGTCCTCCGCCGGCCTTCGGCCGGGAGGTGCCCCCACGCGCCCCTGAGGCACCCGTGCGTCTTGAAACACGCTCCGAGCCTGTCGCTGGTCAGCCCTTCACGGCGCCGATCAGCATGCCCTTCTGGAAGTGCTTCTGGACGAACGGGTAGACGCAGACGACCGGCACCAGGGCGATCACCATGACCGCCATCTGCACCGAGAGTCCGGGCACCGCACCGGTGTTGATCGCCTGTGACATGCCGGTGGGGGCCTGGTGGCGCAGCACGAAGGAGTTGAGCACGTTCTGCAGCGGGTAGCGGCTCTGGTCGTTGAGGTAGAGCGAGGCGTTGAACCAGGAGCTCCAGTAGCCGACCGCGTAGAACAGCGAGATGACGGCGACGACCGCGCGGGACAGCGGCAGCACGACCTGCCACAGGATCCGCCATTCGCCGGCGCCGTCGATCCGGGCGGCGTCGACGAGTTCGGGGGCGGTGCCCATGAAGAAGGAGCGCAGCACGAGCAGGTTGAACACCGAGACGCAGCCGGGCAGGATCAGCGACCAGTAGCTGTCCATCAGGCCGAGGTTCTGGATCAGCAGGTAGCTGGGGATCAGGCCGGCGCCGAAGAACATCGTGATCATCATCATGGCGAGGATCGGCCGGTGCGCGAAGCTGCCGGGCCGGGAGAGGCCGTAGGCGGCGAGCACCGACACCGTCATCGAGACGGCCGTGCCGACCAGGGTGATGCCGGTGCTGACCAGCACGGCCCGGGTGACGGCGCCGCCGGAGAGCACCTCGGCGTAGGCGCGGACGGTCAGGTGCCCGGGGACGACGACCAGGCCGCCGGCGTCGGTGACGGTCGCGGCGTCGGAGAGGCTGGTGACGACGACCACCCAGAGCGGGCCGAGGACGAGCAGGCAGATGCCGCTCAGGGTGAGGCCCTTGAGGCCCTTGCCGACGGGCCCGGCCTCCTCCTCCCAGGCGGGGCGGGCGCCGGGCCGGGAGGGGCGGAGCCCGGCCGCGGCGGTCGGGTGCGCGGTGGTCGCGGGTGCGGTGGTCACTTGGCGTACACCCCCTGCTCGCCCAGCTTGTGGGCGGCCTTGTTGGCCAGCAGCACCATGCCGAGGCTGAACAGGCCCTTGACCAGGCCTGCCGCCGCCGCGTAGCTGAAGTCGCCGCTGCGGATGCCGCGGAACCAGACGTAGGTGTCGAGCACCTCGGAGACTCCGACGCCGACCGCGTCGCGCTGCAGCAGGATCTGCTCGAAGCCGACGGAGAGCGAGTCGCCGACCCGCAGCACCAGCAGCAGCGCGATGACCGGGCGCAGCGCGGGCAGGGTGACGTGCCACATCCGCCGCCAGCGGCCGGCGCCGTCGACGGCGGCGGCCTCGTACAGCTCGTCGGAGACGGCGCTGAGCGCGGCGAGGAAGACGATGACGCCCCAGCCGGCGTCCTTCCAGACGGACTGGGCGGTCAGCAGGTACTTGAAGAGGGTGGGGTCGGTCATCAGGTCGAAGCCCTCGACGCCGTGCCGGCGCAGCAGTTGGGCGATCAGGCCGGCGCCGCCGAGCATCTGCTGGAAGACGGTGATGACGAGCACCCAGGAGAAGAAGTGCGGCAGGTAGAGGACGCTCTGCACGAGGGTGCGCAGCCGGCCGCTCATCACGCTGTTGAGCAGCAGCGCGAGGGCGATCGGGATCGGGAAGAACAGCAGCAGCTGGACGGCGGTGATGGAGAGGGTGTTGCCGACCACCTCCCAGAACCGGGCGTCGCCGAAGACGGCGGCGAAGTTCTCGAAGCCGACGAAGGCGCTGCCGGTGATGCCGCCGCCGTAGACGTCGTAGTCCTGGAAGGCGACGACGTTGCCGAGCAGCGGGACGTAGTTGAAGACCAGGAGCAGGCCGACGGCGGGCAGGGTCATCAGCAGCAGGGTGCGGTCGCGGCGCAGCCGCTGCCTGCGGGTGATGCCGCGCCGGGGTACGGCGGGCCCCGCGGGTCGGCTGTCGGCGGGTGGGGCCGGCGGCGGTGCCGGCCGGTCGGCTGCTGGGGCCCTGCTGGTCATGGTGGGTGCTCCGCCCTGGCCGCCGGTGCGATGCGCCACCGGGCGGCCGTAGTGCATGTCGTGGGGTGCGCCGGCGCGGCCGGCGCGCGGTCAGCTGGAGGACTTGTCGAGGATGTCCTGGTAGAAGGCGCGCAGTTCCTCGCCGCCGTTCTTGCGCCAGTTGTCGACCGCGTCCTTGACGTCGGAGATCTTCTTGCGGTTGCGCACGACGTCCTTCTGCAGGTCGTCGAACGGGGTGTAGAGCGAGGCGTAGCGGCTCGGCTCCTGGATCTGCATCGCGTAGAAGAGCGGCTTCTTGGCGAAGGCCATCATCCGGCCCATCCAGTTGGCGAAGTCGGTGGCGGCCTGCGGCTGGTCGGGCCAGGCGATGGTGGCGGCCGACGAGGCGACGAACTCGTAGGAGGAGAGGACCTCCTTGGTGCCGAGGTCGGTCTGCACGGGGGTGCCGGAGGCGTCGCGGTTGTAGTGGACGCCCTCGACGCCGAACTTCTCGAGGACGAACTCCTTGCTGCCGAACGGCGCGGCGGCGTAGTCGGCGACGGCGAGCAGTTCCTCGATCTTCTCGGCGGGCAGCTTGGCGGAGAGGAAGCTGAAGATGCCGGCCGGGTTACCGATGTAGAGCTCGAGCTTGCCGCCGTCGTGGGCGAAGAAGTCCATCGGCTTGATGCGGAACTTCGGGTTGGCCTTGGCCTGTTCGTTCATCATGCCGCGCATGACGTCGCCGTCGTTCATGATGAGCGACTGGCCGGAGGTGAAGCGGGTCTTGGCGTCGTTGGCCTTGCCGGCGACGGAGTCGGGGTGGACGCTGCCCTGGGCGTAGAGCTTCTGCGTCCAGGAGAGCGCCTCGACGTACTCGTCGGTCTCGATCAGGTGGACGAGCTTGCCGTCCTGCTGCTTCCAGTAGCCGGGCATGGTGCCGGGGACGCAGTTGAACATGACCTGCGCCGTCCACCACATGTCCTCGCAGGCCCAGACCTTGGCGGTGGGGCTGGTGATCTCCTTGGCGAGGGCGAGGAACTCGTCGGCGGTCTTCGGCAGGGTCCAGCCCTTCTCGGCGAAGACGTCGGCCCGGTAGTAGGGGACGACGCCGCCGAGCGGGCGGTTGGGCATCGGCAGGCCGCGCAGCTTGCCGCCGAACATGCACATCTTCCAGGCGTCGGTGGGGATCGCGGCGAGGTTGGGGTACTTCTTGGCCTTGTCGCCGGAGAGGTGCGGGCCGAGGTCGGCGGCCTTGGCGCTGATGGCGTTGGGGATCTGACCGTTGATGTTCCAGCCGGGGACGCAGAACAGGTCGGGGATGCTGTCGCCGGCGAGCACCGCGCCGAGCTTGTCCTGGTAGGTGACGCCGTCCTGCAGCTGCCAGTTCACCTTGATGCCGAGCGCCTCGTCCATCGCGGCGAAGTACTTGCTGCCCTTGCCCGGGTCGGAGCCCCAGAGCGGGGTGAAGAAGGTGTACGAGCCGCCCTTGCCGGGCTTCGCGGCGACGGAGGCCTTGAGTTCGGCGGGGAACTTCAGGAAGGCCGGGGTGGAGCCGTTCGAGCCGGGGATGTCCGGGGTCACGAGGGTGGAGGCCACGAACGCGGGCAGGGCGTTCTGCAGGGCACTGCCGGTGGCGACACCGCCCTTGCCGCCGGCGCGGCCGGTGCCGGAGGAGCAGGCCGTCAGCAGGCCGCCGCCGGTGACCGCGGCGGCTGCGGCGACGGCGGCGCCGAGGAAGCCTCGGCGGGACGGGCGGGGGGCGGAGCCGACTCTGTCAGCGCTGGTCATGGCGGGTGGGGCCCTTCGTCGTGTGGCGGGGCGCTCGGTCGTGGGGCGGCCGGCGGCTCGGCCGCGCCCGGCCGGCGGCGTCCCGGGGGGGTGGGGCTGTGTGGGAGGTCCGCGGCGG
>NZ_JBEYFP010000265.1:0-7717 GCF_040634455.1 Kitasatospora sp. NPDC007106 | reverse complement strand
ATGAAGCAGAGCGTGCTGACCCGATACCGGGCGCTGGCGTACATCACCGGCGTGCCGTCGGCGTACCAGTCCAGGTGGCCGCTGGTCTCGAACAGCTTCCCCTTGGTGGCGTGCGGGGTGTAGACGAACTCGTAGCCCTCCTCCTCGTGCCGGCGGCGCGAGTAGTCCTCCATGGCCCGGCGGATGATGCCGCCCCTGGGGTGGAAGACGGCGAGGCCGGAGCCGATCTGCTCCGGGATCGAGAAGAGGTCGAGCTCGTTGCCGAGCTTGCGGTGGTCGCGCTTCTCGGCCTCCACCAGGAAGTCGAGGTGCGCCTTCAGCTCGTCCTTGCTCGGCCAGGCGGTGCCGTAGATGCGCTGCAGCATCGGGTTCTTCTCGCTGCCGCGCCAGTAGGCGGCCGCGTTGCGCATCAGCTTGAAGGCCGGGATGTGCCGGGTGCTCGGCAGGTGCGGGCCGCGGCAGAGGTCGCCCCAGCACTGCTCGCCGGACTTGGCGTCGAGGTTGTCGTAGATGGTCAGCTCGCCGGCGCCGACCTCGACGTCGGCGCCCTCGCCGGCGGTCGCGGCGGAGCCCTTGAGGCCGATCAGCTCCAGCTTGTAGGGCTCGGCGGACAGCTCGTCGCGGGCGGCGTCGTCGGAGACCACGCGGCGGGAGAACTTCTGCCCGCGCTTGATGATCTCCTGCATCTTCTTCTCGATGGCCTTGAGGTCATCGGGGTGGAAGGGCTTCTCGACGTCGAAGTCGTAGTAGAAGCCGTCCTTGACCGGCGGGCCGATGCCGAGCTTGGCCTCGGGGAAGAGCTGCTGCACGGCCTGCGCCATGACGTGCGCGGTGGAGTGCCGCAGGATGTCGAGGCCGTCCTTGCTGGAGATCTCGACCGGCTCGACCTCGTCGCCGTCCTGGACGGCGTAGGCGAGGTCCTTCAGCTGGCCGCCGACGCGGGCGGCGATGATCGAGCGGTCGTCGGCGAAGAGCTCGGCGGCCGTGGTGCCCGTGGTCACCACGCGCTCTTCCCGATCGGGTTCGCGGTTGATGATGATCCGGACGTCGGTCACCGGTCTCTCCTGACATCTGTGGTCCGCAGCACTCTGCTGCGCACGTCGATGGTACCGAGAGCGGCAGCTCCGGTGCGCACCGCGCTCTCCCCCGCGCCGCGGCCGCCCCACCGGCCCGCCCGGCCCCTCCCGCACCCCGCACCGCACCCGTCCCGGGACCCCGGGGCGAGGAGCGGCCGCGACGTGCGGTTGAGCGGCCGTCAAGTGCGGTATCACCAGGACAGAGCACGGTGCGCCCCTGGTCCTCGGGGGCGCGCCGGGCAACAGCCCGGCGGCACTTGAGGGGCAGTCATGCAGAAGTCCCGACCCTGGCACGAGGGGCCGATCGCCTCCTTCGACACCGAGACCACCGGCGTGGACGTCGAGCACGACCGGATCGTCTCCGCCGCACTCGTCCTGCAGTCCGCCCCCGGCAGCGCCCCGGCCACCACAACCTGGCTGGCCATGCGAGGCGCACCGGCAGGACGGGGAGCTGCCGCGTGCGCCGTCCCGAACCCGCAGAGGGGCCGTGCGGCGAACCCGGCCGTCCGGCGGCCGCAGCCCGGCCGGAGTTGCTGATCGGGGGCATGCCATGCTCGATGTATGAGGGACGGGAAGGGATCCGCGATGCCCGAGTCGGACGGCGGAGGCTTCGGGCCGGCAGGAGACGACGCCGTCTTCTCCTCGCGCCGGAACCGGCCCGGCGGACGGCCGACGGCCGACGCCGGTCCGGGCACGGCACTGCCCGCGCCGGAGGTCCAGGAGATGCTGGACGCCCTGCCCGGATCGGTGATCTTCCTCCTGCCGGAGCTCGGGCCCGCGGGCGAGGTCGCGGACTTCCGGATCGCGGCCGCCTCACCGGAGGCGGTCGACATCGGGTCACGCCGGGGAAGGGACCTGGTCGGGCGGAGCGTCCTGGAGACCTACCCGACCGTGGCCGGCACGGCGCTGTGGCACGGCTACCTGCGCGCTCTGACCACCGGCGTCCGCTACGAGGGGGAACCGTTCGAGTACGAGGAGGTCCTCGCCGGCATCCCGCGCCTGTCCCGCTTCGCGGTCCGGGCGGCGCCCTGCCGGGCGGGGCTGATCGTCTCCTGGGCCCGCCTGGACAGCGGCGAACGCGAACAGCGCCGCCTGACCGCCATGCAGCGCCTCGGGAACATGGGGTGGGCGGACTGGGACCTCGTCCGCGACGTGATCACATGGTCCGACGAGGCCTACTCCATCCTCGGCCGGGACCGCTCGCTCGGCCCGACGACCCCGGAGGAACTACGCGCCCGCGTCGTCGCCGAGGACCTCCCCGCACTGGGCGACGCCGTGGGGCACCTCCTCGGGGACGGCAAGCCCGTCGATCACACCTTCCGGCTCACCACCCCCACCGGAGAGATCCGCCACGTGCGGATCGTCGCGGAGGCCGCGGCGGACGCACACGGCGACCCGGTGGAGGTCCACGGCTTCTTCCAGGACCAGACCGCCGCCAAGAACGCCGAGCAACAGCTGCTGGACCAGGAGCGCACCGCCCTCGTCCAGCGCGGCCTGCTGACCGCCGAACGCGACCTCGCCGCCAGGCTCAAGCACGCCCTGCTCCCGCCACCCGAGCAGTCCATGCGCCTGGCCGGCCTCACCGTCGACGTCGCCTACCGACCCCTGCAGGAAGGCCTCAACCTCGGCGGCGACTGGTACAGCGCCATCGAACTGCCCGACGGCAGCGCCCTGCTCGTCATCGGCGATGTCGCCGGCCACGGGCTGGACGCGGTGGCCACCATGGCCCAACTGCGCTTCACCGCCAAAGGCATGGCCATCACCGGCATGCCCCTGGACACGATCCTCGACCGGCTGAACACCCTCCTGCGGCACACCCCCGAACGGGACTTCAGCACCGCCACCATGATCATGGCCCGCTACGAGCCCGCCCACCGGCGACTCACCTGGGTCCGGGCCGGCCATCTCCCACCCCTCCTGATCCGCCAGGGCCGGGCCCGCTACCTCCCCGCCCCCGACGGCGTCCTGCTGGGCGCGACGGCCACGCCGACCTACGAGCCGGACACGCTGCGCCTACTGCCCGGCGACCACCTGCTGCTGTACACGGACGGCCTGATCGAGGAGCCGGGCCAGGTCATCGACGAGGGCCTGGACCGCCTCGCCCGCACCGCAGCCGCATGTGCCGGAAACCCCCGGGTCCTCGACAGCATTCTGGGTGAACTCGTCACGCCCGAGGACCGCCGGGACGACATCTGCGTCCTGCACATCACTCTCTGACTCGCTCCCGCCGTCGGCTCCGGGCCCCGGTCGGCGGGTACGGCGGGGTCGAGGACCCGGCCTGGACAACGTGAGCGGTGTCCGTGTCGGGCGGTGGTGAAGCGGCTGCTCGCCTCGCCGCGCGACACGGTCGGCCATACGGTCCGGGCTCCCCGCGCCCGGGCCGACTCGCCGATCATCGCGGGCAGGGAGAGACGGAACCCCACCGACATGTGCGTCGCGCCCTCACGGTTGCGCCGTCCCGCGCAGAGACTCGGCGCGCCCCGCCGGTCCGGCTGCAGGCCGTCCAGCAGGCCGGTCCGGCTGCCATTCGTCGGAGCGGTTGGCGCGGACGCTCGGTGCCGGACGCGACGGTGCGCCTGTCCCGGATCATCGATGCGGGAACGATGCGACAGGGGGTGCCGGGGGTCGGCGGCGAGAGTGGGGACCAACGGTCCCACGTGAAGACCCTCTGGAGTGTGGTCATGGACTTTCGCGACGAACTCCCCGTCGATCACCGGCTCGCCCAGGTCTACCGGATCGGCGCCGGCCTCTGCGGCGCCATGCTGCTCGTCTTCGGCTGCCTCGGCCTCGCCGACGGCCTCGCCTTCTTCAGCACCGACGGGCAGAGCATCGCAGGCCTGTCCAGCAACGGCCTGCTCAGCCTCGTCTCGATCGTCACCGCCGCCGCGCTGATCACCGGCGCGGTCGTCGGCGGCAACACCGCCTCGACGATCAACATGACGGTCGGCGCCCTCTTCGTGCTCAGCGGCTTCGCCAACCTGGCGCTGCTCGACTCGGACGCCAACATCCTGGCGTTCCGGATGCCCAACGTGCTCTTCAGTTTCGCCATGGGACTCGTGATCGCCACCTTCGGCATGTACGGCCGGGTCAGCGGCAAACTGCCGCTGGACAACCCCTACTGGCGGCACCGGCACCCCGAGGCGGTCGCCGAGCGCCGGCCCGCGGCCCTGAGCGCGGCCGCACCCGGGCGCGGAATCGGCAGCCCGACGGCCTGAGGCGCGCAGACGGCCCGGGCCCCGCGTGCGGGACCCGGGCCTTGCGTCGCCCTGCTGCTGGCAGGTCAGTTGTAGGGCAGTCTCAGGACGGTGAGGTTTCCGGTGCCCAGGGCGCCGGGTGCGGCGCCGAGGGCGTTCCAGATCTCCGCCTTGACGGTGCCGCCGGTCAGGTTGCAGGCCGTCCCGGTCGCGGAGGCCAGGCCGGCGGTCTGGGTGTAGTGCTCCCAGCCCGCGACCGGGTCGGTGGCGAAGTAGTGGTAGGTCTCCACCCGGTCCCAGGTGCCGTCGCCGGTGCAGTCGTAGGAGATGCGGAGCTGGGTGGCGTTGCCGACCGCCGTGTTCGCGTCGACCGCCAGGTCGAACGCGGTCGTCCCGCCGTTGTGGGTGAGGTTGAGGCCGGTCGCGGTCAGTGTGAACGGGCTGGACGGCGTGCCGTCGTGGTTCGCCCCGCCCGCCGAGCCGATCACCGCGCTGCCGGACGCCTGCGCCGTCCCCGTCAGGCTGCCGTCGCCCTGCGCGTACAGGGTCGGCGAGGACGTGCCGCCGGTGGCGGAGGACGTCGGGGTCGGGTCGACGACCGGGCTCGGCGTGTAGGGCAGGTTCAGGACGGAGGAGTTGCCGGTGGCGACGGTGGAGCCGCCGCTGCCGAGGGCGTTCCAGATCTCCGCCTTGACCGTGCCGTTGACCAGGTCGCAGGCCGTGCCGGTGGCCGAGACCAGACCCGCGGTCTGGGTGTAGTGCTCCACGCCCGGCACCGGGTCGGTGGCGTAGTAGTGGTACGTCTCGACGCGGTTCCAGTTCCCGTTGCCCGCACAGTCGTAGGAGAGGCGGAGCTGGGTGGCGTTACCGACGGCGGTGTTGGCGTCGACGGCCAGATCGAAGGCGGTGGTGCCGCCGTTGTGGGTGAGGTTGAGGCCGGTGGCGGTCAGGGTCAGCGGGTTGGACGGGGTGCCGTCGTGGTTCGCGCCGCCCGCGGAGGGCACGGTGGCCGTTCCGGCGGCCTGCGTGCTGCCGGTCAGGCTGCCGTCGGACTGCAGGTACAGCGTCGGGGAGGAGACGGTGCCGCCGGTCGGCGACGCGGAGGGCGAGACGGAGGTGCTGGCCGACGCGCTGGCGGAGGTGCCGGCCGAGGCGCTCGTCGACGGCGACGCGGACGGCGAGGCGCTGGACGTCGGACCGCCCCCGCCGTCGCCGACACCGGTACCACCGGTCGCGCTGCCGCCGCTCCACGTGTTCGCGCCACTGGCCAGCGTCTTGCCGGCCGGGACGTCCACGGTGGTGCCGTCCGAGAAGTGCACCGTCCGCGTGGTGCCGGTGATGTTCGAGGCGACGTAGGTCCGGGCCCCGTTCTTCACGAACACCGATGCCAGCGGGGTGTCGGCCGTGACGGTCGTGTCGACCGTGCCGAGCGCCGCGAGGTTGCGGACCCAGTGGAAGGTGTGGGCCTTGCTCTCCCCCTCCTCCGAGGTGAAGGAGTTGTTGGCGCGGAAGGCCGCGAGCGCCTTGTCACCGTCGCCGAGCGCGAGGAACTCGTACCAGATGTCCGTCCAGATCGTCGGCTGGGTGTGGCCGCTGTTGGTGAGCATGTCCTGGTAGTCGGCCTTGACGTACGCGGGGTCCTGGCCGAGGTAGAGGTGGCCGCCGGTGATCGGGAGGAGGTTGATGCCCTGGATCTGCTCCGGGGCGCTGGAGAACCAGGTCGCGTAGGCGCCGCCGTCGCCCCACACCATGCCGACCTCGTCGTGCGGGAAGGCGGCCGGGTAGTTCTGGTGGCTGCTGTCGAACCAGTAGTCCTGGATGGCCGCTGCCTGGGTGGTGTACATGTAGATGCCCGCGTCGCGGACGGCCTTGTTGCCGGTGGCCTCACCCCACTGGATGAGGGCGTTGTCGAAGTTCATGCCCTCCGACGAGGACTCCTGGTTGTTGCCCGCGCCGAACGAGCCGTGACCGGACGCCCAGTCGTGGCCGTCGTAGACGTCCCAGTCCCGCAGGTACGGGAAGCGCGTGTCGCCGCGGTCGTAGTTGTTCGCGTCACGGATCAGCAGGTCGACCATGCCGCCGTACTGACCTTCCGTGGCCCACGCGGGGTCGAACTTGGCGAGGGTCGCGGCAGCCGCGACGTAGTAGCCGTAGTGGAAGTGGTGGTCGTTCAGCTCCTGGTCCGAGCCGTAGGAGGCGGGGTAGCCGATCAGCGTGCCCCAGTTCTTGTCGTAGTAGAACAGGTGCGCCGTCTTGCCCTGGGAAGCGGTGAACCAGTCGGTGAGCTTCGACTTGATCGCGGCCAGCGCCGAGTCGCGGACGGCCGTGTTCCCGGTCTGGTCGGCGATCTCCGCGATCCGCGCGGCGCGTCCCAGCCCCTTGCCCGTCCAGTAGGTGTCGTCGCTCACCTGCTTCGTCGGGTCGGCCTTCTCGGCGTTCAGGTAGTCCTGCAGCGTGGCGGCGTCCGTGCCGCTGCTGTCGCCGACGGCCGGCACCTCGGGCAGGACGCCGTGGTAGACCATCGAGGTGGTGAACGAGGAGACGCCGCTGAGGACCTTGAGCGCGCCGCGCGCCGAGACGTACGCCTGCGGGAGCGGACTGCCACCCGCCAGGTACCGCCACTGGTGGGGCAGCAGTGCGGCGACCGTACCGGTCTCGCTGCCCTCGCGGGCGACGGTGGTGAACCGGTAGTCGGTGGTGACCGTGCTGCTCGCCTCGTCGTAGCGGTACGCGACCGTGCTGCCGGTGACGTGGCTGTGCGCGTACCGGCCGTAGGAGTCCGCCAGCGCGGCGCGCTCGGTGGCCGTTGTGGACGGCGTGGTCGGCAGTACCGCGATCGAGAAGTAGCCCTTTCCGGCGAGCGAGGACGTGATGGCCGAGCCGTTCACCGACCAGGTCGCGCCGGTCGGGGCGTACGCGACGTAGTCGTGGCCCTTGATCGTGTAGCCGATCGCCGAGCCGGTGTCGGACCACACGGTGGCGCTCGCACCGGCTGCGACGGAGATCTGGGCGTTGCCGCCGGTCACCTGGAAGTAGGCGAAGGGCAGGCCCTCACCGATCGTCGCCCGCACCGTACGCGCCCCGTCGGAGAAGGAGGGGCTGACCGTCCAGTCGCTCCATCCGTCGACCTTCACCTCCGAGGCGCCGAGACCGGTCACGCCCGCGACGAAGTCCTCGCTGTACGGGAAGTGGTACTCGCCCACGCCGGTGCCGCTGCCGGAGATCGCGGGCGCCGTGGTGTACGAGAAGCCGAGGCCCGCCGACTGGGCCCGGAAGCCCAGCGGGTGGGCGAACAGCGGCTCGCCGTATGCGCAGTTGGTCTTCTTCCACAGGATCGAGGACCACCAGTCGTTGGTGGGCACCGCGCCCGCAGGCGCATTCGCCGTCACCCACTGGCGGGGGTTGGTCGAGAGGTTTCCGCAGCCCGACGGGAGCGGGCCCGGCGGC
>NZ_JBEYFP010000264.1:0-7717 GCF_040634455.1 Kitasatospora sp. NPDC007106 | reverse complement strand
CCGCGGCGGCCCCGGCCAGCGCGGCAACGGCGACCGCCGGCGCTTCCGCGGCGCCGCCCGCAGCGCCGACCCCGGCCAACTGCTCACCACCGTGCTCGCCGCGCTCGACCAGAACGAGGTCCACCGCACCAGCCACCCCGCCGACACCCTGGCCCGGCTGGTCACCGTCGCCGAGACCTCCGCCCGGCTGCTCGACGCCGTCGCCTGGTGGGTCTCCTACGTGCCGCCGGGCTCGCACCTGATGCGCACCGCGCAGCACGCCGTGTACCGGATGACCAGCGGCCCGAGCAGCTCCGGCGCCGCCACCCAGCGCGCCCAGATCGAGGCCCCGGACGCCGTGTTCGACCTGCGGCACTACCCGCTCACCCGGCGGGCCGCCCGCGGCGGCGGCTTCGCCCTGCGGGCCGGTGCCGCGGGCAACGACCCGTCCGAGGAGGCCGTGATGGTGGTCAGCGGCTACAAGGGGATGGTCGCCGCGGGCGGCCCCAACGCGGCCGGCGGCTGGCTGGTCGAACTCTTCGCCGACGACACCACCCTGCCGCTCGGCCAGATCGCCGCCGCCCTGCGCTCCCTGGTCGCCGTCGCCCTCTCCGGCCCGACCTCCCCACCGCCGGACTAGCGCCCGCTTTCGAAGGCGCACGGGGCAGCCCCCACGCGCCCCTGGTGGTGCACCCGCGCCGCCGGATTCGCGCCCAGGGGAGTGGAACCGCTGCGGCGGGGCATCCGACGGGGTGGCTGCGACGGGCCCGCACGGGGTACGTCACAGCTGGGCCACAGGGCCCGTCCGGGGGCTGTGCCCCGCGGGCCGCGGCTGCGACAGTGGCCGGACAGCATCGGGGGACCTGGGAGGGACCATGCGCACCAAGTTGGCGGGGGCACTACTCGCACTGGCACTGGCGGTCGGCGGTTCGGCGCTGGCCGGCGGCGAGGCCGCGGCGGCGACGCCCCGCACCGCACCCGCGGCGGCCGTTCAGCAGGCCCCGGCCCAGGCGCCCGCCCAGGCCCCGGCCCGGGCCCGCGCGCTCGGGCAGGCGGCGGCGCCCGCCCTCGCCCCGGCGGCGTCCAAGCAGAAGACCAAGGTGGCGAAGTCCAAGTCCAAGTCGAAGAAGAAGAAGAGCTTCTTCGGCACGGTCGCCGGCATCGTGATCGGCGTGGTGATCCTCGGCATCGTGCTGATCGTCATCGTCGTCGTGGTGATGGCGATGCGCCGCAGGAACTGACGGAGCGCCGGGTGGCGGCCCGTCAGCCGGCCGCCACCCGCTCCGCCCCGGCGTACACGTTGGCGCTCTCGCCGCGCAGGAAGCCCACCAGGGTGAGGCCAAGCTCCTCGGCGAGATCGACCGCGAGCGAGGACGGCGCCGAGACCGCGGCCAGCAGCGGCACGCCCGCCAGCGCCGCCTTCTGGGTCAGCTCGAACGAGGCCCGCCCGCTCACCAGCAGCACGTGCCCGGCGAGCGGCAGCCGGCCCTCCCGCAGGGCCCAGCCGATCACCTTGTCCACCGCGTTGTGCCGCCCGACGTCCTCGCGGGCGCAGAGCAGCCTGCCGTCCGCGTCGAACAGCCCGGCCGCGTGCAGCCCGCCGGTGGAGTCGAACGCCCGCTGCGCCGCGCGGAGCCGCTCCGGCAGGGCGTAGAGCAGGGCGGGGGAGACCCGCAGGGCGTCCCGGTCGACCGGCCAGCGGCTGTGCGTGCGCACCGCCTCGACGGTGTCCCGGCCGCAGAGCCCGCAGGCGCTGGTGGTGAGCAGGTTGCGGTGCCCGGAGAGCGGCGCCGCGTCGCCGCGCACCGTCGCGTCCACCACGTTGTAGCTGTTGACGCCCTCGTTGTCGGTGCCCGCGCAGTAGCGCAGCGCGGCCAGTTGCTCGGTGCGGTGGACGACGCCCTCGCCGACCAGGAAGCCCGCGACCAGGTCGAAGTCGTGGCCGGGGGTGCGCATGGTGACGGTCAGCGGCTCGCCGCCGAGCCGTATCTCCAGCGGCTCCTCGGCCGCCAGCGCGTCCGGGCGCACGCCCGTCTCGCTGCCGCGCAGCCGGACCACCCGGCGCCGTACCGTCGCCCGTGCCATCGACCCTCCGCATGCCGTGTCCGCTGTGCCCAGCCTGCGGCACCGCCCCGTCCTGACGGAAATCCTGGCCGCGGTCGGTCCCCGGCGGCCGCAGAACGCGTCCCGGCCAGCGGTTGTCAGATTCCCATTCACCTGATCTCATTGTGCATATGGATATGCACGGTGCTGTGGCCCCCGACGCGCCACTGGTCCAGGTCGGCAAGGCCGACGTCACTGCCGAGGACGTCCTCGCCGTCGCCCGCGGCAACGCCCGGGTCGAGATCGGCCCGGACGCGCTCGCCGAGATGGCCGGCGCCCGCGCCCGGATCGACGCGCTCGCCGCCGAGCCGCGCCCGGTCTACGGCGTCTCCACCGGCTTCGGCGCCCTCGCCGTCCGGCACATCAGCCCCGAGCTGCGCGCCCAGCTGCAGCGCTCCCTGGTGCGCTCGCACGCCGCCGGCATGGGCCCGGTGGTCGAGCGCGAGGTCGTCCGCGCCCTGGTCTTCCTGCGCATGAAGACCCTCGCCTCCGGCCGCACCGGCGTCCGCCCGCTGGTCGCCGAGACCATGGCCGCCCTGCTCAACGCCGGCATCACCCCCGCCGTCCGCGAGTTCGGCTCGCTCGGCTGCTCCGGCGACCTCGCCCCGCTCTCGCACTGCGCCCTGGTGCTGATGGGCGAGGGCACCGCCTTCGGCCCCGACGGCGTCGAGAAGGACGCCGCCGAGCTGCTCGCCGCCGCCGGTATCGAGCCGGTCGAGCTGCTGGAGAAGGAGGGCCTCGCCCTCATCAACGGCACCGACGGCATGCTCGGCATGCTGGTCATGGCCATCGCCGACCTGCAGAAGCTCTTCACCACCGCGGACATCACCGCCGCGATGAGCCTGGAGGCGCTGCTCGGCACCGACAAGGTGCTCGCCCCCGAGCTGCACGCCCCGATCCGCCCGCACCCCGGCCAGGCGCTCTCCGCCGCCAACATGCTGGCCGTGCTCAAGGGCTCCGGCCTGACCGGCCACCACCAGGACGACGCGCCGCGCGTCCAGGACGCCTACTCGATCCGCTGCGCCCCGCAGGTCGCCGGCGCCGGCCGCGACACCGTCGCGCACGCCCGTACCGTCGCCGAGCGCGAGCTCGCCGCCTCCGTCGACAACCCGGTGGTGCTGCCGGACGGCCGGGTCGAGTCCAACGGCAACTTCCACGGCGCCCCGGTCGCGTACGTGCTGGACTTCCTCGCCATCGCCGCCGCGGACCTCGGCTCGATCTCCGAGCGCCGCACCGACCGGCTGCTCGACAAGGCGCGCTCGCACGGCCTGCCGGCCTTCCTCGCCGACGACCCGGGCGTGGACTCCGGCCTGATGATCGCCCAGTACACCCAGGCCGCCCTGGTCAGCGAGAACAAGCGGCTCGCCGTCCCGGCCTCGGTGGACTCCATCCCGTCCTCCGCGATGCAGGAGGACCACGTGTCGATGGGCTGGTCGGCCGCGCGCAAGCTGCGCCAGGCGGTCGCCAACCTGACCCGGGTGCTGGCCGTGGAGCTGGTCGCCGCCGGCCGGGCGCTGGAGATCCGTGCCGAGGGCGGCAGCGGCCCGATCGCCCCGGCCACCGCCGCCGCGATCGCCGCGGCCCGCGAGGCCGGCGTCGGCGGCCCCGGCCGGGACCGCTTCCTCTCGCCCGACCTGGAGGCCGCCGCGGCGCTGGTCGCCTCCGGCGCGCTGGTCACCGCGGTCGAGCGGGTCACCGGCCCGCTGGGCTGACGTCCCGGCGGGACGGCCGGGCTCAGTACCGGTCGTCCCGCCGCCGCTCCCGGCTCCGGCCGGCCCGCGCGGAGGAGATGTTGATGCCGACGATGCCCGCCCAGCAGACGATCAGGCCGGGCAGCCGGGCGCTCTCGGCGGCGATCGCGGACAGCGGGATGCCCATCACCAGCGAGAGCACCTGCACCTTGAACTGGGGGTTCCCGGTCCGCCGCACCGGCTCGGCGGCACCGAGGCGCTCGGTCACGCGCTGCTCGACCCGGGCGTCCAACCGCTCGTCCAGGCGGGCGAGGAAGGAGTCGACGATCTCCGCCTCGTACTCCTTGCCGAGCTCCTTGCGGGTCTGCACGGCGGCGTCGAGGTCGCGCGCGAGGTCGTCCTTGGAGAGGTCCATGGCCCCAGCCTGGCCGCGTCGGTGGGCCGCGGTCCACCGCCGGAGCGCGATCTCGGGGACGGGTCAGGGCCGTCTCGGGGTGACCCCGGGGGCGACCCCGAGCCCGACCCCGCCCCCGGTACCGGCCGCGCGGGCCGTCCCGACCCGCGAAACACCGTTGCCCGCATGCCAGGACTGCGCGACAGTCGTCCCAGCCGCCGCCGCCAACGGTGCGCAGCGCTCACGAGCTCGGAGGAACCGCCGATGACAGCCCTGGACGAGACCGGCACCGCGGGCCCTTCCGCCCGACTCCTCCAGCTGTTCGAGGGCCACCGGCTCACCCCGACCCAGCGCCGGATCGCGCACTCCCTCGTCCGGCACGCCACCGAGGCGCCGTTCCTGTCCAGCGTGGAGGTCGCCGAGCTGGCCGGCGTCAGCCAGCCGTCGGTGACCCGCTTCGCGGTCGCGCTCGGCTACGACGGCTACCCGGCGCTGCGCAAGCAGCTGCGCGAACTCGGCGCGGGGGAGTCCGCGCCGTCCGCGGAGACCCCCGCGGACGCCGTCCGCAACGAGCACCAGCTGGCGGTGCTGGCCGAGATCGAGCACCTGCGCCACCTCGCCGAGCTGCTCGCCGACCCGGAGCCGATCGTCCGTGCCGCCCGACTGCTCGCCGCCTCCCGGCCGCTGCCGGTGCTCGGCCTGCGGGCCGCCTCGGCCCAGGCGCACGGCTTCGCCTACTTCGCCGCCAAGGTGCACCCGGACGTCCGGCTGCTGGACGAGGGCGGCTCGATGCTGGCCGACCGGATCGAGCAGGCCGCCTCGGCCGGTGCCACCGCGCTGGCCTGCTTCGCCCTGCCCCGCTATCCGCGGGAGCTGATGGACGCCCTGATCACCGCCCGGGAGTGCGGGCTGACGGTGGTGACGGTCGCCGACAGCGCCTTCGCGCCGGTCGCCAAGCTCTCCGACCTGATGCTGCCCGCCGCGGTCGGCACCGGCCTGGTCTTCGACACCGCCTGCGCGCCGATGATGCTCGGCCGGGTGCTGCTGCAGACCATGTGCGACGAGATCCCCGGCGCCGAGGCCCGGCTGGAGGCCATCGAGCAGTCGGCGACCGCCCGCGGGCTGTTCCTGGAGTAGCCCGCCGTCCGTCCGGCGCGCCGCTGCCCGCCTCCCGGCGTGCGGAGCCGGTGCACGGGGGCACCCGGCGGCGCGCGGGGTGCAACTGTGCGCGTTTCGACGGGTTGGCGCCCGCCCGGGAGCGGGCATCCCCCAGACAGGGCCCGGCCGCGGGCCGGACGGGGGTGAACGGGATGCGGGTGATCCACCAGATGAGACCGACCGCTCGGCTGGCCGACGGGGCCGACGAGTGGTCCTGTCCGACCTGCGGGCGGCGGATCGTGCTGCGCCGCCCGCCGGACCCGGGCATCACCGTGCTGGACGCCGGCGACGAGTCCGCCGTGCACATCGGGATCACCGAGCCGACCGCCGCCGAGCGGGCCGCTGCGGAGGCGGCCGAGCGGTACGGGCTGGGTCCGGTCCAGGAGATCCCGCGTCCGCCGGCCCGTGGGCCGCGGGACGCCCGGGAGGCGGAGCAGGGTGCGGCCGGCCGGGAGCCGGCCGTCGACGCCCGGGACCGCGCCTGGCTGGCCGAGATCGGCATCGACTGGGAGGGCGGCGCGGCCGCCTGAGCCGGTCGGGGGCGGCGGCGGGAATAGCCGTCGCCGCGGGTTCGTTCAGCCGCATGTAGTTGAAAGCTGAACGATCTGGAGAGTGAGCGCCATGCAGTTCGGGATCTTCACCGTGGGTGACGTCACCGAGGACCCGACCACCGGCCGGACGCCGACCGAGCACGAGCGGATCAAGGCCATGGTGGCGATCGCGCAGAAGGCCGAGGAGGTGGGCCTGGACGTCTTCGCGACCGGCGAGCACCACAACCCGCCGTTCGTGCCGTCCTCGCCGACCACCATGCTCGGCCACATCGCGGCCCGCACCGACCGGCTGATCCTCTCCACCTCGACCACGCTGATCACCACCAACGACCCGGTGAAGATCGCCGAGGACTTCGCGATGCTCCAGCACCTGGCCGACGGCCGGGTCGACCTGATGCTCGGCCGCGGCAACACCGGCCCGGTGTACCCGTGGTTCGGCCAGGACATCCGCCAGGGCATCCCGCTCGCGATCGAGAACTACGCGCTGCTGCACAAGCTGTGGCGCGAGGACGTGGTCGACTGGCAGGGCCGCTTCCGCACCCCGCTGCAGGGCTTCACCTCGACCCCTCGCCCGCTGGACGGCGTCCCGCCGTTCGTCTGGCACGGCTCGATCCGCAGCCCCGAGATCGCAGAGCAGGCCGCCTACTACGGTGACGGCTTCTTCGCCAACAACATCTTCTGGCCGAAGGAGCACTTCCAGCGCCTGGTCAACCTCTACCGCGAGCGGTACGCGCACTACGGCCACGGCACCCCGGAGCAGGCCGTCGTCGGCCTCGGCGGGCAGGTCTTCCTGCGCCGCAACTCGCAGGACGCGGTGCGCGAGTTCCGCCCGTACTTCGACAACGCCCCGGTCTACGGGCACGGCCCGTCGCTGGAGGAGTTCACCGAGCAGACCCCGCTGACCGTCGGCAGCCCGCAGGAGGTCGTCGACAAGACGCTCACCTTCCGCGAGTCCTTCGGCGACTACCAGCGCCAGCTCTTCCTGGTCGACCACGCCGGCCTGCCGCTGAAGACGGTGCTGGAGCAGCTGGACCTGCTCGGCGAAGAGGTGATCCCGGTGCTGCGCAAGGAGTTCGCCTCGGGCCGCCCGGCCGGCGTGCCGGACGCCCCCACCCACGCCTCGCTGCTCGCCCGGCGGGACGCCGCCGACGCGACCGCCGACAACACCCCCGAGGAGGTCCGATGACCGCCCCGCTCAAGCTGGTCGCCGTGTCGGCCGGCCTGTCCGTGCCCTCGTCCACCCGGCTGCTCGCCGACCGCCTGGCCGGCGCCGTCCGGACGGCGCTGGAGGGCCGGCGGGAGGTCGAGGTCGAGGTGGTCGAACTGCGCGGCCTCGCCCGGCCGATCGCCGACCACCTGGTGACCGGCTTCCCCGGCCCGGAGCTGCGGGCCGCCCTGGAGTCGGTGGAGGCCGCGGACGGCCTGATCGCGGTCACGCCGGTCTTCAGTGCCTCGTACAGCGGCCTGTTCAAGTCCTTCTTCGACGTGCTCGACCGGGAGGCGCTGACCGGCACCCCGGTGCTGATCGCCGCCACCGGCGGCACCGCCCGGCACTCGCTGGCCCTGGAGCACGCCGTGCGGCCGCTCTTCGCCCACCTGCGGGCGGTCGTGGTGCCGACCGCGGTGTTCGCCGCCTCCGAGGACTGGGGCCCCGGCGGCGACGCCGAGGGGCTCGGCCCGAGGATCGCCCGGGCCGGCGGGGAACTCGCCGACCTGCTCGCGGGACGCCCGCCCCGGCCCCGGACGGGGCCCGAGGTGGTGCCCTTCGAGCAGCAGCTGGCGGCCCTGCGCGCGGGCTGACGGCACGCTCCACGGCGGGCGGCGGGACCGGCCGGTCCCGC
>NZ_JBEYFP010000263.1:0-7718 GCF_040634455.1 Kitasatospora sp. NPDC007106 | reverse complement strand
GCTCACCCGACGCGGCCGCCACCATGCTGGTCCGCGGCCACGCCCCCCCGCGCATGCGGATCCAGATCGTGGGGCACCCCCGCCGCCCCGACCCGGGCTGACCGGGCCGGGCCGTCGGGAGCAGTCTGCCGGGAGCAGTCCGCCGGGACCGCGGGAGCGCCGCGGCCGCCGTCCGCCGCGGCGGCTCACACCGAGAAGCGGAGACGGCCGGCGGTGCGGCGGCGCAGCAGCCGCAGCAGTGGAGCCGGCCGGCCGGCGGGCGGTTCACCCCCGCCCCGGGCCAGGCTGGCGAGCCGGTCGGCCTCGTGACCGCGCACCGCGACGGGCGCGCCGATACCGAGGTCGCGCTCGCCGGACAGCTCGACGAGGGCGGCAACGAGTACGGAGTAGTCGCTCATTCTGAGTTCCTTTCGACTGATTACCTCTGACCTCAAGGATGACGGCCCGTCATGACAGCAGGTTTGCAGGCGGGTCTCGCTCTCATGGCGGATCGGGGACCGGAGGTTACGTCCCGGTGACCCGCCACCGGACGGTGGTGCGGACCGCTTCCCCCGGCCGCCCCTGGTCGGCCGTCGTGACCGCCCCCGGTCCGTCGGGAATCACCGGACACCCCGGCACGTTCTGCCGGGCATGACGCTTCCACCCGGTACCGAGGTCCTGCGCTACGCCGCCTTCACCGCCGACCCGGCCGGCGGCAACCCGGCCGGAGTGGTGCCCGACGCCACCGGGCTCGACGACGACACGCAACTCGCCGTCGCCGCCGAACTCGGCTACTCCGAGACGGCCTTCCTCACCGCCCGGGGCCCGCGGACCTTCGCGGCGCGGTACTTCAGCCCGCTCGCCGAGGTGCCGTTCTGCGGCCACGCCACCATCGCCTCCGCCGTCGCCCTCGCCGAGCGGATCGGCCCCGGCCCGCTGCTCTTCGAGACCAAGGCCGGCCCGGTGCCGGTCGAGGTCGCCGCCGACGCCGAGGGCCGGCCGGTCGCCACCCTGACCAGCGTCGAGCCCGCCGTCGAACCCGTCTCCGACGCGGACGTCGCCGAGGCACTGGCCGCCCTCGACTGGAGTGCCGACGACCTCGACGAGACCCTGCCGCCGCGGATCGCCTACGCCGGCGCCCGCCACCTGGTGCTGGCCGCCGCCACCCGCAAGCGGCTCTCCGAGCTCGCCTACGACTTCGACCGGCTGGCCCGGCTGATGACCCGGCTCGACCTGACCACCCTGCAGCTGGTCCACCGGATCTCCGACACCGTCTTCCACGTCCGCGACCCCTTCCCGGTCGGCGGGGTCGTCGAGGACCCGGCCACCGGCGCCGCCGCGGCCGCCTTCGGCGCCTACCTGAGTGAGCTGGAGGGCCTCGGGCAGGCCGTCCTCACCCTCCACCAGGGGGAGGACATGGGCCGGCCCGGCGTCCTCCGCGTGGAGCTGCGGGAGGGGGAGCGGCGGGTGCGGGTGAGCGGCGCCGCCGTCCGCATCCCCGACCCGCAGGGCTGACCGGATCCCCGACCGGATGCCTGATCGGCAGGGCTGACCGGATCCCCGACCGGATGCCCGATCGGCAGGGCTGACCGGATGCCTGACCGGACGCCTGATCGGCAGGGCCGACCGGATACCCGATCGGCAGGGTCGGCCGGGTGCCGGGGGCGCCCTGCCGGGCCGGCGCCACGCGGCGGGGACGGGTGGGCGCGCGTACTCCAGGGGGAGTAGGCGCGCCCACCCCGGCAGGCTGACGCCGCGGTGGCCGGACGGCGACTAGCCTTCCCGGCATGACCGACGAACCGCCGCCCTGGCAGCCGCCGTGGGTCCGTGCCGCGAAGGCGGGCTGGCCGGTCGCCTCCTCGGTGCTGGTCGCGGTCGCGCAGCTGGCCGGGACGGGCGCGGCCGCCCGCCACCAGGGCGGACGCCTCCCGCTGGACGCCCTCGGCTACCTGCTGCTCCTGCTCGGCCCTGTGCTGCTCCTGTTCCGGCAGCGCCGCCCGGTCGCCGTGGTGGTCGGCACGACGGTCGTCACCGTGGCCTACCTGCTGGCCGGCTACCCGTACGGGCCGGTGTTCCTCAGCCTGGTGGTGGCCTTCTGCGCGGCCGTGAAACGCGGCCACCGCCGCGCCGCCTGGGCCTGCGCGGGCGCCTTCTACGCCGCCCACCTGCTGATCTCCTTCGCGGTGCCGCAGGACTGGCTGCGCGGTCCGGCCGCACGGCCCAACGGCTGGCAGGAGCTCGGCATCGCCGCCTGGCTGCTGCTGGTGATGGCCGTCGCCGAGATCCTGCGGTTCCGCGCGGAACGGATGGAGGCCGTCCGGGCCGCCGCCGAGCAGGCCCGGCGGCGCAGGGCCGACGAGGAACGGCTGCGGATGGCCCGCGAGTTGCACGACATCCTCGCCCACAGCATCTCGCTGATCCACGTCCAGGCCGGCGTCGCCCTCGAACTCCTCGACACCCGGCCCGAGCAGGCCAGGACGGCCCTCACCACGATCAAGGCCGCCAGCAAGGAGGCGCTCGGCGAGGTGCGGCAGGTGCTGGGCACGCTGCGCGGCCCGGACGCCGCGGCCCCGCGCAGCCCCGCCCCCGGCCTCGACCGGCTGGACGAGCTCGCCGAGCAGGCCCGCCAGGCCGGGCTCGCGGTCTCGGTGCAGAGCCGCGGTCGGGCCCGCAGCCTGCCGGCCGGGCTCGACCTGACCGCCTTCCGGATCGTCCAGGAGGCCCTGACCAACGTCATCCGGCACTCGGCGGCCCGCAGTGCCGACGTCCTGCTCGACTGGTCGGGGGAGGGGCTGGCCGTCCGGATCGACGACCCGGGCCCGGCCGGGGCGGGCGAGCCGGGCGGCTCCGGCAGCGGTCTCATCGGCATGCGGGAGCGGGTCGCGGCGGCCGGCGGCACGCTGGAGGCGGGGCCGCGGCCCGACGGCGGATTCCGGGTCCTCGCCCGGTTGCCGACCCACGGCGGCGGCCCGCAGGATTCGACGGGAGGCGGACCCAGGTGATCAGGGTGCTGCTCGCGGACGACCAGGTGCTCGTCCGGGCGGGCTTCCGTGCACTGCTCGACGCGCAGCCCGACCTCGAGGTGGTCGGCGAGGCCGACGACGGCGAGCAGGCCGTCGCCCTCGCCGCCGAACTGCGGCCCGACGTCGTCCTGATGGACATCCGGATGCCCCGGCTGGACGGACTCGCCGCGACCCGCAGGATCGGCGAGGACCCGGCGCTCGACGGCGTCCGGGTGGTCGTCCTCACCACCTTCGAACTCGACGAGTACGTCTTCGAGGCGCTGCGGGCCGGCGCGGCCGGCTTCCTCGTCAAGGACACCGAACCGGCCGAACTGCTGCGCGCCGTCCGGGTGGCCGCCGCGGGCGACGCCCTGCTCTCGCCCGGTGTGACCCGGCGGCTGATCGGCGAGTTCGCCGCCCGCTCCAAGGCGCCGGCGGCGGGAGGCCCGACCGTGCTCGCCGCACTCACCGACCGCGAGCGCGAGGTGCTGGCGCTGGTCGGCCTCGGCCTCTCCAACGAGGACATCGCCCGCCGACTGGTGGTCAGCCCGCTCACCGCCAAGACCCACGTCAGCCGGGCCATGGTGAAGCTCGGCGCCCGCGACCGCGCCCAACTGGTCGTCCTCGCCTACGAGTCGGGGCTCGTCCGGCCCGGCTGGCTGGGCTAGCGCCGGGCCGTCGGACGGTGCACCGGCGCCGGGGGTGGTGCTGGTTTCAGGATCCGACCTGCACCGGGGTGCAGGTCGGATCGGGATACCAGGGGGATGGTGGCGGCTGCGGCGGCGGAGAAGACTTCACCGCATGCGAACCCTGATGCGCACCGTGGTGCATACCCTCGTCCCCTTCCTCCTCCTGGCGGCCGCCGCGACCACCGCCCGTGCCGCCGGCCCGCCCTGGGTCCGCCACCTCCGCGCGGGCCGCGACGGCGCCCCGCCCGGCCCCGGTACTACGCCGGGAGTACCGCAGGTGCCGCTGGTGGGACGACGCGCGGCCGGGGCCCGTAGCGAGAGGCTCGGTGCAGTCCCCACAACAGGCATGCACCGAGGAGATGGACACCATGGACACCCTGCTCGCCCACGCGGACGGCCACTGGCCCGGCCCGTGGATCCTGCTGATCCCGTTCTTCTGGGCAGCCGTGATCCTCCTCGTCGTGCTGATCCTGCGGCGCACCGTCCGGCGCCGCGGCTACGGCCCCGGCGGCTGGCACCACGGCGGCGGCCCGCTCGCCACGCTCGGCGACCGCTACGCCCGCGGTGAGATCGACGAGGACGAGTACCGCGCCAAGCGCGCCGTGCTCACCGAGCGCACCGACCGGACCGACCGTCCCGGCGGTGCGAAATGACCGTCGTCCAGCTGCACCCCGCCGCCGCGGTCGCCGACGCGGTCAAGGTGTACGGAATCGGCGCCACCCAGGTCCGGGCACTCGACCACGTCACGGTCGAGTTCCCGGCCAGGCGGTTCACCGCGATCATGGGTCCGTCCGGCTCCGGCAAGTCCACGCTGATGCACTGCGCCGCCGGCCTCGACACGCTCACCGCGGGCAGCGCCCACATCGGCGGCACCGAGCTCGGCACCCTGAACGACCGCCGGCTCACCGAACTCCGCCGCGAGCGCATCGGCTTCGTCTTCCAGGCCTTCAACCTGGTGCCCACGCTCACCGTCCGGGAGAACATCACCCTGCCGCTCGACCTCGCCGGGAAGGCACCCGACGCGGCCTGGGTGGACGCCCTCGTCGACGTGGTGGGACTCGGCGACCGGCTGCACCACCGGCCCGCCGAGCTCTCCGGCGGCCAGCAGCAGCGGGTCGCCGTGGCCCGCGCCCTCGCCGGCCGCCCCCAGATCGTCTTCGCGGACGAGCCGACGGGCAACCTCGACTCCCGCTCCGGCGCCGAGGTGCTCGGCCTGCTCCGGCAGGCCGTCGACACCATGGGCCAGGCGGTGGTGATGGTCACCCACGACCCCACCGCCGCGGGCTACGCCGACCGGGCCCTGTTCCTGGCGGACGGCCGACTGGTCGACAGCATGGACGCGCCCACCGCCGACCTCGTCCTCGACCGGATGAAGGCCTTCGACACCCCGGCCGGCTCCACCCGCGCCACCGCCCTCACCGCCGCCGTCAGCGCCGCCCACACCGCCGCTGACCCGGCCACCACCGAGCCGACCGCCGCGGCCCCGACCGCTGCCACCCCGACCATCAGCGCCCCGACCACCGTCCCGACCGCGGCCACCGGCCCACGGGGGAGTGACCGACGATGAACACCGCCCTGCGGATCGGACTCCGCTCGGCCCGCGCCCACCAACGCCGCCTGGTCGGCACCGTCCTCGCCGTCCTGCTCGGCGTCGCGTTCCTGACCGGCACGATGGTGCTGGGCGACACCCTGCGGGCCAACTTCGACACCCTGTTCGCCGACGCCAACGCGGGCACCGGCGCCGTCGTCCGCAGCGCCGACGTCCTGCCCGCGCAGAACGTCCCCGGCGGCGTCCGGGCACCGGTCGACACCGCACTCGCCGACCGGCTGCGCACCGTCCCCGGGGTGAGCGCGGCCGAGCCGTCCGTCCAGGGCGCCGGCCAGCTGGTCGGCCGGAACGGCGAGCCGATCGGCGGCAAGGGCCCGCCGACCCTCGCCGGGAACTGGCTCACCGACGGCACGCTCAACCCCTACCGGCTCGCCGAGGGCCGGGTACCCGCCGCGCCCGGCGAGGCCGTCATCAACCGCGGCGCGGCCGAGGCCGGCGACCTCCGGATCGGCGACACCACCGTGCTGCGCACCCCCGACCCGGTGCGGATCACCGTCGTCGGCATCGCCACCTTCGGTGCCGACGCGGACGGCATGGGCCCCTCCACCTTCACCGGGCTGAGCCTCGCCGACGCCGAGCGCCACCTCACCCCCAAGGGCGAGGGCCAGGCCAGTGCGATCCGGCTCCGCTCCGACACCCTGACGCAGCAGCAGCTCGTCGACCGGGTCAAGCCGTTGCTGCCCACCGGCGTGGAGGCGCTGACCGGGCACGCCGCGACCGCCGAGTCCACCGCCGACGTCTCCGGCCGGTTCCTGACCATGTTCACCACCCTGCTGCTGGTCTTCGCCGGGATCGCGCTGCTCGTCGCCACCTTCACCATCCACAACACCTTCGCCATCGTGGTCGCCCAGCGCACCCGGGAGAACGCGCTGCTCCGCGCGCTCGGCGCGCACCGGCGGCAGGTCCTCGGCTCCACCCTCGCCGAGGCGGCCGTCGTGGCCGTGGTCGCCTCCGCGGCCGGCCTGGTCGGCGGCATCGGGGTGGCGGCCGGGCTCAGCGCGCTCTTCTCCGCGCTCGGCTTCTCGCTGCCGACCGGCGGGATGGTCGTCGCGACCGCCTCCGTGGTGCTGCCGCTGGCCGTCGGCATCCTGGTCACCCTGGGCTCGGCCCTGCTGCCCGCCGTCCGGGCCGGTCGCACCGCACCGCTCGCCGCACTGCGCGAGAGCGCGGTGGACGACGCGGCGACCGGCCGCACCGGCCGGGTCCGGGCCGCCCTCGGCGCGGCCCTGCTGGCCGGCGGGGCGGTGCTCACGGTGCGCGGTGCGACCGACGGGCCCTCGGTGGTGCTGACCACCGCGGGCGCGGTCACGGCGCTGGCCGGCACCGTGGTGCTCGGCCCGGTCGCCGCGGCGCTCGCCGTCCGGGTGCTCGGCGCCCCGCTGCCGCGGCTGCGCGGCGTCAGCGGTGCGCTGGCCCGCCGCAACGCCGCCCGCAACCCGTCCCGGACGGCGGCCACCGCCACCGCGCTGATGGTGGGTGTCGCCGTGGTGACCCTGTTCACCGTGTTCGCCGCGTCGATCAGGGCCACCCTGGACGACACCGTCGACCGCTCGTTCGCCGGCGACCTCGCCGTCACCGCACCCGCGTTCGGCGCGGGTGGCAGCGGGGTCAGCCCGAAGCTCGCCGAGGCCGTCCGGCAGTTGCCGCAGGTCGAGCAGGCCGTTGGCCTCGGCCGCGGGGTCGCCCGGATCGACGGGCACGGCCGCGAGCTGGACATCACCGACCCGGCCCGGCTGCCCGGCGTGGTCGACCTCGGACGGGTCGACGGCAGTCTCACCGCCCTCGGCACCGACGGCCTCGCCGTCTCCCGCAGCGAGGCGGCCGCCCGCGGCTGGCACATCGGTTCCACGGTCTCCGTCGCCTTCACCGACGGCGCGGAGCCGTTCACCGTCCGGGCGCTGTACGAAGGCGGCGGCGTGGCGGGCGACTACCTGATGACCCGTGAGGCCTGGGCCCCGCACCGTGTCCAGGACAGCGACAGCATGGTGGCGGTCGCGCTGCGGCCGGGCGTCTCCCTCACCGAGGGCAAGACCGCCGTTCAGCACGTCGCGGACGGCTACGGCAATCCGCAGGTGCAGGACCGCGACGAGTACGCGGCGAGCGCCGCCGGCGGTGTGGACACCATGCTCTCCGTGGTCTACGCCCTGCTCGCGCTGGCGGTGCTGATCGCCCTGCTCGGCATCGCCAACACGCTGACGCTGGCCGTGCACGAGCGCACCCGTGAACTCGGCCTGCTGCGGGCGGTCGGACAGACCAGGGGCCAGCTGCGGTCGATGGTCCGCTGGGAGTCGGTGCTCGTCGCGGCCTTCGGCACGGTCGGCGGCCTGGGGCTCGGCGCCTTCCTCGGATGGGCGCTGGTCCGGGCCTCCGACAGCGCCGGCACCGGGTCCTTCGCCCTGCCGACCGCGCGGCTCGCGGTGGTGCTGCTGGCCGGGCTGG
>NZ_JBEYFP010000262.1:0-7761 GCF_040634455.1 Kitasatospora sp. NPDC007106 | reverse complement strand
GCCTCGGCCGCGGTGCGGAAGGCCTTCACCCGGTACGGGGAGGCGTCCTCGCGCTCCAGCAGGAAGGCGATGCGTTCCAAGGCCGCGACCGGCTCCATGGGGCCAGTGTCGCCGAAGCCGGGCCGACCCGCGCGCGACCCCTTGTTGACAGCCCGTCTAACTGGTTCACTGCTCCCGTCGGTGCAGCCGATCCCGAACGCCCCCGACCCCACCGGAGCCGACCGATGCGCGACACCGCCCCCGCCCCGCACGCCGACCACCGCGAACAGAACGCCGCCCGGCTGCTGCGCGCCTCCGCCCGCCACTCCTTCGACCCGCTGACCGAGATCGACTGGGACGCGCCGATCGACCCGGACCACTTCGCCCTGCCGCAACACCGCGTCACCCTCTACGGCACCCCGCTGTGGGAGACCCTGACGCCGCGGCAGCAGGCCCGTCTCAGCGTCCACCAGCTGGCCTCCGCGACCGCGGCCGGCATCTGGTTCGAGCTGGTGCTGATGGAGGGCCTGATCCGGCACGTCTACGAGGGCGACCTGACCACCCGGCACGCGCAGTACGCGCTGACCGAGGTCGCCGACGAGTGCCGGCACTCCACCATGTTCGCCCGGTACATCGCCGCCACCGGCTACCCGTCGGCCCGGCCCTCGGCCAAGGCGCACCGGCGCGGCAAGCTGCACTTCCTGCTGAACGACACCGCCATCACCTTCGCCGGCGCGATCTTCGTGGAGGAGTTCACCGACGCGATGCAGCGGGAGATGGTCCGCGACGAGTCGCTGCAGCCGCTGGCCCGGGCGGTGGCACGGATCCACGTCGTCGAGGAGGCCCGGCACATCGGCTACGCCAAGCCCGAGCTGGAGCGGATCTGGGCGCGGATGGGCCCGGCCCGGCGCGCGGTCTTCCGGCGCGGCCTGCTGGTGCTGGCCCGGCTCGCCGTCGCGGAGCTCGTCCACCCCCGGGTGTACGCCCTCTCCGGCCTGGACGTCCGCGCGGCGGAACGCGCCGCCGCGGCCAACGAGCACTGGCGGCTGGCCCGCGTCGACTGGGCCCGCAAGGCGCTCGCGTTCTTCACCGACCTCGGCGTCGTCGACCACCGGACGGCCCCGCACTGGCGACGCGCCGGCCTGCTCGACTGAACCCCGCCGCCCGTCCGGGTCAGAGCACGGCGTCGCCGGCCACCGTGCCGCCGGTCGCGGTGCGGGGCGCCGCGGGCACGGCGGGTGGCCCCCGGGCGGTGGGGGGGTGCAGAAGGGGCCGGGTGCGGCGCAGGATCGAAGGATGAGCGGCGATCGGACGGCACAGGCGATCCGGATGGGCACCCCGCGGGCGCGCTGGGTGCTCCTGGCGACGGTCCTCGGCTCCGGCATGGCGATGCTGGACGGCACGGTGGTGAACGTGGCACTGCCACGGATCGGCGAGGACCTCGACGCCTCGCTGGCCGCCCTCCAGTGGACGGTCAACGCCTACCTGCTGACCCTGGCGGCACTGATCCTGCTCGGCGGCTCGCTGGGCGACCGGTACGGCCGGCGGCGGGTCTTCCTGATCGGCGTGGCCTGGTTCGCGGCGGCCTCGGCGATCTGCGCGGCGGCACCCACCATCGAGGTGCTGATCGCGGCACGGGCGCTGCAGGGCATCGGCGGGGCACTGCTGACACCCGGCTCGCTGGCCATGCTGCAGGCCGTGTTCCACCCCGACGACCGGGGCGCGGCGGTCGGCGCCTGGTCCGGACTGGGCGGCGTCGCCGCCGCCGTCGGACCGTTCCTGGGCGGCTGGCTGGTCGACGGCCCGGGCTGGCGGTGGATCTTCCTGATCAACGTGCCGGTCGCGGTGGCGGTGATCGCGGTGGCCGGCCGCCACGTGCCGGAGACCCGCGACCCGGACCGCTCGGGACGGTTCGACGTGCCGGGCGCGGTGCTCGCCGCCCTCGCCCTCGCCGGGGTGACGTACGCGCTGACCGACACGAGCAGCCCGTTCGCGCCGGTCGCCGGTCTGCTGGGGGTGCTGTCCGGCGTGGCCTTCGTCCTGGTGGAACGGCGGGCCGAGGAGCCGATGCTGCCGCTGGAGCTGTTCTCGTCCCGGCTGTTCACCTCGGTGAACCTGGTGACCCTGTGCGTGTACGGCGCCTTCAGCGGCGTCTTCCTGCTGCTGACCGTCCAGCTCCAGGTGGTGTCCGGGTTCAGCCCGCTGACGGCCGGGGTGGCGCTGGTGCCGATCACCGTGCTGATGCTGGCCTTCTCCAGCCGCGCGGGCCGCCTGGGCCGGGCCGTCGGCCCCCGGCTGCCGCTGTTCCTCGGGCCGGTCATCTGCGCGGCCGGTGTCCTGCTGATGCTGCGGATCGGCCCGGACGCCTCCTACTGGGCGGACGTGCTGCCCGCGGTGACGGTGCTCGGCTGCGGGATGACCCTGCTGGTGGCGCCGCTGACGGCGACCGTCCTCGCGGCGGTGGACGTGCGGCGGGCCGGCATCGCCAGCGGCGTCAACAACGCGGCGGCCCGGGCGGCGGGCCTGCTGGCGGTCGCGGCACTGCCCGCCCTGGCCGGCCTCAGCGGCAACGCCTACCGGGTACCGGCCGAGGTGGACGACGCCTTCGAGACGGCGATGATGATCTGCGCCGGACTGCTCGCGGCGGGCGGGCTGCTGGCGCTGGCGACCGTGCGCAGCGACGCCCTGGAGCCGGAACGGGAGATCGCCGAGCCGAACTGCGGCTGGCGCTGCGACACCACCACCCCGCCCATCGACCCCGGCCACCCCGTCAAACGCACCGACCCCGGATGACCACGCGCAAAGGCGCTCACCCCAAGGGCGCGGGGAACTGCGCAACCCGGATGCGAGCCACCCTGCACGTCAGGAGCAAGCAAAAACAGGGGCGCGGGGAACTGCGCGATCCGGATGCGGCTCACCGTACGGACCAGGGCCCGGCCCGAATCCGTCACGATGCCCGATCCCGGACTGCGCAGTTCCCCGCGCCCCTGGTCGTGCCCTCCGCAGGTCCCAGCGCCCCTGGGGTGAGCCGCTGCAGTTCCCCGCGCCGCTGCTACAGGATGTCGCCCGGGGCGTACTTCGCGGCCTCCGGGTAGGCGTCCGCGACGGCCTCGATCCGGCGGACCACCTCGGCGACCTGGGCGCCGGCCGCGCCGGTGAAGGAGAGCCGGTCGGCGAGCAGCGCGTCCAGGGCGGCCCGGTCGAGCGGGATGCGCTCGTCCTCGGCGAGCCGGCCGAGCAGCGCGTTCTCGCGGGCGCCCTCGCGCATGGCGAGCGCGGAGGCGACGGCGTGCTCCTTGATGACCTCGTGCGCGGTCTCCCGGCCGACGCCGGCCCGCACCGCGCCCATCAGCACCTTGGTGGTGGCGAGGAACGGGAGGTAGCGGTCGAGCTCGGCCTCGATGACGGCGGGGAAGGCGCCGAACTCGTCGAGGACGGTCAGGAAGGTCTCGAGCAGGCCGTCGAAGGCGAAGAAGGCGTCCGGCAGGGCGACCCGGCGGACGACGGAGCAGGAGACGTCGCCCTCGTTCCACTGGTCGCCGCCGAGCTCGGCGGTCATGGAGGCGTAGCCGCGCAGGATGACGGCGAGGCCGTTGACGCGCTCGCAGGAGCGGGTGTTCATCTTGTGCGGCATCGCCGAGGAGCCGACCTGGCCGGCCTTGAAGCCCTCGGTGACCAGCTCGTGGCCGGCCATCAGGCGGATGGTCTTGGCGAGGCTGGAGGGGGCGGCGGCGAGCTGGACGAGGGCGGAGACGACCTCGAAGTCCAGCGAGCGCGGGTAGACCTGGCCGACGCTGGTGAGCACGTGGTCGAAGCCGAGGTGGCCGGCGACCCGGCGCTCCAGCTCGGCGAGCTTGTCGGCGTCGCCGCCGAGCAGGTCGAGCATGTCCTGGGCGGTGCCGACCGGGCCCTTGATGCCGCGCAGCGGGTAGCGGGCGACGAGCTCCTCGAGGCGGCGGAAGGCGACGAGCAGCTCGTCGGCGACGGTCGCGAAGCGCTTGCCGAGGGTGGTCGCCTGGGCGGCGACGTTGTGCGAACGGCCGGCCATGACGAGCTCGCCGTACTGGGCGGAGAGCCGGCCGAGGCGGACGAGGACGGCGACGGTGCGGTCCCGGACGTGCTCCAGGGACTGGCGGATCTGCAGCTGCTCGACGTTCTCGGTGAGATCGCGCGAGGTCATGCCCTTGTGGATCTGCTCGTGCCCGGCGAGGTCGCTGAACTCCTCGATGCGGGCCTTGACGTCGTGCCGGGTGATCCGCTCGCGGGCGGCGATCGACTCGAGGTCGACCTGGTCGATCACGCGCTCGTAGTCGGCGACGGCGCCGGTCGGGACCTCGATGCCGAGGTCCTGCTGGGCCTTGAGGACGGCGAGCCACAGGTGGCGCTCGAGGACCACCTTGTGCTCGGGGGACCAGAGCTGGGCCAGGGTCGCCGAGGCGTACCGGTTGGCCAGGACATTGGGGATCTGGGGCTTCGCGCTCACGCTGGGCAAGCCTAACAGCCGAGGTCCGCGCGGTCCGCGCCGCCCGCGCGTACGGCTCAGCGCTCGGCGAGCAGCGGCAGCACCTGGCGGCACAGCTCCTGGAGGGCGGTGCGCTGCTCGGCGTCCAGGCTGGCGAAGGCCTCGTGGGTGCGGACCATGTCGGCGCGGATCAGGTCGAGGACCTCGCGGCCCTGACCGGTGATGCCGACGATCTTGACACGGCGGTCGCCGGCCGCGGCCTCGCGGTGGGCGAGGCCGAGCGCCTCCAGCCGGTCGACGATGCCGGTGACGTTGGAGGCGTCGCAGCCGAGCCGGCCGGCCAGCGCGCGCATCGGCACCGGCTCCTGGACGGCCTTGAGCGCCTTGGCCTGCGAGGAGCTGAGCCCGTGCCGGGCGGCCGCCGCGGCGAAGTCCTGGAAGTAGGCGGCACCGACGGCCGCCATCGACTCCATCAGGTCGGCGGTGGACGGTGCGGTGGTGGACGCTGTCGTGGCCATGCGGTCAGCGTACGCCGGTATTCTTCAGCGGCTCAAGATTCGAGCACGGCAAGCACTGCGTGGCGCGCGGCACACCGACCGCGCGTCCGCACGGCCCGTCAGAGCACCAACTGCTCGAAGAGGTGCCGCAGCTCGGCCTCCGGGTCGCCGGTGAGCCCGGTGTGCACCGGACCGGGCTGCAGGACGGCGCTGCGCGGCGCGGTCAGCCAGCGGAACCGCTGCCCGGGGCTGTCGCCGGCCGCGGGCCCGGCGGCCTCGCCGCCCGCGCAGACGGCCTCCACGCCGTGCAGGGCGCGGCGCAGCGCGTGGACGTCCGCGACCGGGTCGAGCGAGAGCAGCCGGCCCTGGTCGAGGTGGGTCCGGGCGCCCAGGTAGCCGGACTGCCGGCAGTAGAGGAGTACCCCGACGTTGATGAACTCGCCGCGCTCCACCCGGGGCACGGCGCGGATCACCGCGTACTCGTAGTCGTCGCGCGTCGGCTCGGCCATCAGCCGGTCACCTCCGGAAGCCAGTCGCGGCGGCCCGCCAGCCGGGCCGTCAGCAGGTCGCGGTACGCGGCGCGGACCGCGTCGGGCGTGTCGAAGCCGGGTTCGTCGGCCAGCCACACCTCGGGGACGGCGGCGACCGCGGTCTCCAGGGCCGCCGGGACGAGCGGGGCGAGTTCGGCGTCGGCGGCCTTGAGGTCGGGGGCCGCGGGCAGCAGGGCGTGGTCGGCCGCGTCGTAGCGGCGGCCCGCCCAGGCGGCGGAGCCGGCCCAGTGGTGATGGAAGATCAGGGTGGCGCCGTGGTCGATCAGCCGCAGCCCGCCGGCGGCCATCAGCATGTTGGGGTTGCGCCAGGACCGGTCGACGTTGCCGACGAAGGCGTCGAACCAGAGCACCCGCCCGGCGAGCGCGGGGTCGACGTCGAAGCAGAGCGGGTCGAAGTTGAGGGCGCCGCTGACGAAGGCCATGCCGAGGTTCGCGCCGCCGCTGGCCCGCATCTGGTCCTGGATCTGGTGCTCGGGCTCGCTGCGGGCGAGCACCGGGTCGAGGTCGAGCAGCACCAGCTCCGGCACGGGCAGCCCGAGGCCGCGGCCGAGCTCCCCGGCGAGCACCTCGGCGATCAGCGCCTTGCGGCCCTGCGCGGCGCCGCACCACTTCAGCACGTACAGCCGCCGGTCGTCGGCCTCGACCAGGCCGGGCATCGAGCCGCCTTCTCGCAGTGGCGTCACGTACCGGACCGCCGTCACCTCGGGGAGCATCCGGCCAGCCTATCGGCGCCCGGCTACTCCCCGTGCCGTGCTGCGGTGGCAGGCCCCGTTCGTCCGTGCGAGTTTGGGGGAAAACGATGTCCCGGCACGGCACGGACGAGCACGTAAGGGATGGACGATGGAGCGACCCAGAATCGTCATCGTGGGCGGCGGCTTCGCCGGCCTGGAGTGTGCACGCCGCCTGGAGCGCAAGCTGGCGCCGGCGGAGGCCGAGATCTCCCTGGTCACTCCGTTCAGCTACCAGCTCTACCTGCCGCTGCTGCCGCACGTCGCGGCGGGGGTGCTCACCCCGCAGTCGGTGGCGGTCTCGCTGCGCCGGACGCTGCGGCGCACCCACATCGTGCCGGGCGGCGCGATCGGGGTGGACCCGCGGTCCAAGGTGATCGTGGTCCGCAAGATCACCGACGAGGTGGTGGCCGAGCGCTACGACCACCTGGTGCTCGCCCCCGGCAGCGTGACCCGCACCTTCGACATCCCCGGGCTGCGGGACTACGCGCGCGGCATGAAGACGCTGGCCGAGGCCGCGTACGTGCGCGACCACGTGATCGCGCAGCTGGACCTCGCCTCGACCACGCTGGACCAGCGCGAGCGGGAGTCCCGGCTGCAGTTCGTGGTGGTCGGCGGCGGCTACGCGGGCACCGAGACGGCGGCCTGCCTGCAGCGGCTGACCACGGCGGCGATCCGCCGCTACCCGCGGCTGGACCCGCGGCTGATCAAGTGGCACCTGATCGACATCGCTCCGAAGCTGATGCCCGAGCTCGGCGACAAGCTCGGCACCACGGCGTTGGAGATCCTGCGCGGACGCGGGATCGAGGTCTCGCTCGGGGTGTCGGTGGCCGAGGTCGGCGCCGAGAACGTCAAGTTCACCGACGGCCGGCTGCTGCCCTGCCGGACCCTGATCTGGACGGCGGGCGTGGTCGCCAGCCCGCTGATCGCCACGCTGGACGCGGAGACCGTGCGGGGCCGGATCGCGGTGACCGCGGAGATGCGGGTCCCGCAGTTCGACGGGGTGTTCGCCCTCGGCGACGCCGCCGCGGTGCCGGACCTCGCCAAGGGCGACGGCGCGGTCTGCCCGCCCACCGCCCAGCACGCGGCCCGGCAGGGCAAGGCGGTCGCCGACAACGTCGTCGCCGCGATGCACAACCAGCCGCTGGAGCCCTACTACCACAAGGACCTCGGCCTGGTCGTCGACCTCGGTGGCAAGGACGCCGTCTCCAAGCCGGCGGGCGTCGAACTGCACGGCGTGCCGGCCCAGTTGGTCGCCCGCGGGTACCACCTGATGGCGATGCGGACCAACTCCGGCAAGTTCCGCGTCGGCGCCAACTGGCTGCTGAACGCCACCGCCGGCGACGACTTCGTCCGCACCGGCTTCCTCGCCCGGCAGCCCGCCCGGCTGCAGGACTTCGAGTACACCGACGCCTACCTGACGAAGGACCAGGTCCGTGAGCACGCGCAGATGCTGCTCGCGAAGGGATCCGCCACCTGACGGAGGGTCAGCACGCCTGTCGGGTGAATCCGGCAGTCGAACCGGAGCCGGCGCTACCGCCCTG
>NZ_JBEYFP010000261.1:0-7852 GCF_040634455.1 Kitasatospora sp. NPDC007106 | reverse complement strand
CCGACGGACGACGGTCCGTCGGGGCCCTCCGCCGTGCCCTGCGGTCAGCCGAACAGCCGCCGGGCCGCCGCGGCCAGCGTCGCCTGCGCGCGGGCGAGCTGATCGGCGCTCACCCCGCCGTCGCGGGCGGTGTCCCGGACGTGGTCGCGGAAGCGGTCGAGCAGCCGCTCCAGTTCGCGGGCCGGGTCGGCGTCCGGGTCGGTGCGCGCCCAGCCGGGCAGCTCCTCGGTGGCGGCGTCGTCCGCACCCTCCTCGTCGAGGTCGACCCGGGTGATCCGGACCTCCTCGGCCGGCGCCGGGTGGCCCCAGCGGGCGGCGTCGGCCAGGCCGCCGAGGCTGCGGGTGAGCTCGGCCAGCCCCTCGGCGAGCCCGGTGGACCACTCGCCGCGGGCGGTGTGCTCGCGGACCTGCTCCTCCACCCGCCGCTTGATCCGCAGCGCCTCCTGCTGGGCGGCGGTGCGGGCGGCCCTGGACTGCTCGCGCAGCCGGCGGGCCTCCGCCTCGGCGGCCTTCGCCTTGGCCTTGGCGGCGCGCTCCTGCTCCTTGGCGCGCTTGGCCTGCTCCTTGGCCTGGGACTTGAACCGCTCGTACTCCTCCTTGGCGCGCTGCCAGGCCTCCTTGTCGCCCCAGGGCCCGGCCCACGGGTCGCCGCCGCCGGGCGCGGACTCCGGCCGGGGGGCCTGGCGGGCGGCGCCCCAGAGCTCCTCGCGGAGGTCCTTCGCGGTGTCCCGGACGTCCTCGCGGATCGCGCCGGCGAGGTGGGCAACGGAGTCGCGGATCTCCACCTCCAGCTCGGCGAGCTCGTCCTGACGGGCCGCCAGCTCGGCGCGGCCCGCGTCGCTGAGCCGGTAGACCTTGCGGCCGCCCTCGGTGCTGTGGGTGACCAGGCCCTCCTTCTCCAGCTTCGCGAGCCGGGGGTAGACCGTGCCGGCGGAGGGCGCGTACAGCCCCTGGAAGCGCTCCTCCAGCAGGCGGATCACCTCGTAGCCGTGCCGGGGGGACTCGTCCAGCAGCTTGAGGAGGTAGAGGCGGAGCCGGCCGTGGCCGAAGACGGGGGACATCGCTCAGGCCTCCTCGGTCAGGTCGGGCTTGGTCAGGTCGGGGCCGTCCGGGCCGGCGGTGAGCTCCTTGGCGGGGGGCGCGTCCTCGTCCTCCGGCCGGTGCAGCACGGTGATCGCGCCGGAGACGGTGGTCACCTGGAGGCGCCCGGTGCCGCTGCCGAGCTGGCCGGAGAGTCGCTTGGCACCCCAGCTGCCGGCCACGGTGAGCTCGGCGAAGGTGGAGGTGACGTCCCCGGTGGTGGTGCCGGCCTCGACCTTGGCGTCGGCGACCGAGGGCAGCCGGACGCCGACCGGGCCGCTGACCGTGGTGACGGTGATGTCGGTGGGCGTCTGGACGTCGAGGTCGAGGGTGACCGCGCCGCTGACCGTCTTGGCCTGCACCTTGTCGGCGGTGCCGGCGACCACGGTGAGCTGGCCGGACACGGACTTGACGCGCAGCTCGCCAGAGACCGACTGGGCGTCCACGTCGCCGGAGACGGTGTTGGCCTGGATCCGGCCGGAGAGCCCGACCAGGGTGGTGGCGCCGCTCGCGCCGTGCACGGCGACCGGGCCGGTGACCCCGGAGACGGTGGTGTCCGCGGAGGCGGAGCCGATCTTGACCTCGGTGCCGGCCGGGACGGCCAGCGAGACGACGGCGCGCCGCTTGCGGCGCAGCGAGGAGAGGAAGGCCTTCACCGACTGGACGGACTTCACCGTCTCGCTCAGCTCGTTCCAGTCGAAGTCCTTGTAGGCCACGGTGAGCACGCCGTCGGTCAGGTCGACGTTGAGGGGCTCGCCCTCCAGCTCGGTGACCTCCAGGCGGGCCGGGCCCTCGGCGGCGACGACGTTGACCGCGCCGCTCATGATCCGTACGTGCAGGGCCTCGACGGGCTCGTCGATGGTGATCCTGTCGGGCTGTTCGACCGTCCACTCGCTCATGGTTCCCCGTCCTCCCGTTTCGCGATGTATATCGCGTCGACTGATAGACACGATATATCGCGAGGTGCCGAAGTCAACCCTGACCCGACCCGGACACCGCGACCCCGAGACGCCTGAGGGCCCGGAAGGCGGATGCCTTCCGGGCCCTCGTCGTGCGGCGCTCGCAGCCCTTCGCGGTGCTGCGGATCAGTCCTCGTCCTCGTCGTCGAGCCGGGCCAGCCAGGTGGCCAGCCGCTCGACCGGGATCTCGAAGTCCGGGTTGAGGTCGACGAACTCCCGCAGCCGCTCGGCCAGCCACTCGAAGGTGACCTCCTCGTCGCCGCGACGGCTCTCCAGCTCCTCGATGCCTCGGTCGGTGAAGTACACGCTGTGCTCCGGTCCGGTGGGGTGTGACCCGGTCAGGATAGTCCGCCGCCGATCAGCCGTTGCGGCGGAAGTAGCTGATCGAGACCTTCGCCCGGGCGTTGCTGGTGCTGCCCTGTTCGACGGTCTTCACCACGACGATGCCGCCGTTCTCCCGGTTGCGCAGGCAGAACAGTCCGCCGACCGGCAGCGCGTCGTACTTCACGTCGGCTACCGGCTGCTGCTCCACGCCCGTCGCGCACTCGGCCGGGGTGAGGTGGTTCTCGGTGGTCAGGAAGGCGTCCGAGCCGCTCGACCAGTTGAAGTGGCCGTAACTCGGCTCCAGCGCCCAGGCCGGGCTGGTCGAGGAGGACACCACCTTGCCGGTCGTCAGGTCGAAGACGTAGGTGAGGTCCGGGCTGGAGAGCACCTGGTCGGTGTAGACGGAGGTGTACCCGGCGGCGGGCTTCCCGGTGGACCCGCCCTTGCCGCCCTGCGCGGCGCTCGGCGCCGCCTGGTCCTGCGACCCGCCGGCCGCCGTCCGGCGGGTGCCGTCGGCCTGTGCGCTCGGCGTGCTGCCGCCCGTACCGCCACCACCGTTCCCCGAGGACAGGGCCACGCCGACCCCGGTGCCGACCACCGCCGTCGCCGCGGCCACGGCCAGCAGGGTCCTCCAGGAGACGCCGCCCCGGCGGACGGGCCCGCCCGCGGCCGGCGGACCGGGCTGCGGACCGGAGTACGGACCGGGCTGCGGGCCGGGCGCCGCCGGCACGGTCGGGGCACCGGCCGGCTGCGGCGGACCGAACGCGCCCACCGGCGGCGGCACCGCACCGGCCGGCGCGGTCGGGTACGGCGACGCTGGATAGGGAGACGCCGGGGAGGGAGACTGCGCGGCCGGGTACTGCGGCGCCGGGTACGGCGGGGCGGCGGCCGGCGGGGCGCCGATCGACGGCGCGGTGGCCGCAGCGGTCGGCATCGGCGGCGCGGCGGGCGGCAGCGGGGTCGGCGGGGTGCGCGGCAGGTCCGAACGGCGGGTGATCTCGGTGTTCACCCGGTCGGGCAGCCAGTCGTCGGCGAACCGCAGCTGGCCGCCGACCGCCGGGTGGCTGCGGGCCGCCTCGATGACCTCGGCCGGAGCGGGGCGCTGCGCCGGGTCCTTGGCCAGGCAGCGCGCCAGCAGCTCCCGCAGGCCGGCCGGGACGGCCGTCAGGTCCGGCTCCTCGTGCACCACGCGGTAGAGCACCGCGGTGTCCGGGCCCTCGCCGAACGGCGGTGCGCCGCCCGCCGCGTACGCCGCGAGCGCGCCGAGCGCGAAGACGTCGGTGGCGGCGGTGACGGGTCTGCCCTGCGCCTGCTCGGGCGACATGAACGCGGGGGAGCCGATCCGGTACCCCGTCCCGGTGAGCGCGGTGGCGTCCGCGGCCCGGGCGATGCCGAAGTCGATGACCCGCGGGCCGTCCGAGGCGACCAGCACGTTGGCCGGCTTGAGGTCCCGGTGCACGACCTGGACGCCGTGGATCGCCTGCAGCGCCTCGGCGATGCCGCCGACCAGCAGCAGCACGGTGCGGGGCGGCAGCGCGCCGTGCTCGCGGATCACCTGCTGCAGCGAGGGCCCGGGCACGTACGCGGTGACCAGCCACGGGGCATCGGCGTCCGGGCCGGCGTCGATCACCTGCGCGGTGTACAGGCCGTGGATCCGCTGCGCGTTGGCGACCTCCTGGGCGAAGCGCCGCCGGAACTCGCCGTCCTCGGCGAACTCCGCGCGCACCACCTTCAGCGCGACCGGCCGCCCGCCCGGGGTGTAGGAGAGGTACACCCGGCCCATGCCGCCGGCGCCGAGCCGGGCGAAGACCCGGTAGCCGCCGACCTCCCTCGGGTCCTCCGGCTGCAGCGGCTGGAACACGGACGGCAGATCGTTGGACATGCGGCGGCTCCCCCGGAGGTGCGGTACGACGGGCCCTACCGTAGCGACCTGACACCCCGGCAGGAGAGCCGGGGCGCCGGGGGCGCCGGGGCGTTCGTGGGGAAGCGCCGGGGCCCGGCCCCGCCTGGACGGCGGGACCGGGCCCCTGTGACGGTGCGTCAGCGACGGCGCGTCAGAGCGAGAACACCTCGTCGACGAGGGCCTGCTGCTCGGCGGCGTGGCGCTTGGCCGAGCCGACCGCGGGGGCCGAGGAGGCCGTCCGGGCGACCCGGCGCAGGCGGGCGCCGTTGGCGTTGCGGCCGACGACGACCTGCAGGTGGTCGACCAGGTTCATCGCGATGAACGGCCAGGCACCCTGGTTGGCCGGCTCCTCCTGCGCCCAGACGAACTGGACGTCGTCGCCGTAGCGGGCCAGCTCCTCCTGGAGCTCGGCCACCGGCAGCGGGTAGAGCCGCTCGACGCGGACGAGGGCGGTGTCGGTGACACCGCGCTCGGCGCGGGCCGCCTCCAGGTCGTAGTAGAACTTGCCGGAGGTGATGACGACCTTGCGCACCTGCGACGGGTCCACCGTGGTGTCCCCGATGACCGGCTTGAACGAGCCCGACAGGAACTCGGCCTGGGCCGACGCCGCGGCCTTCAGACGCAGCATCGACTTCGGGGTGAAGACGACGAGCGGCTTGTGGTGCGGGTTGTGGGCCTGCCAGCGGAGCAGGTGGAAGTAGTTCGACGGCGAGGTCGGCATGGCGACCGTCATGTTGTTCTGCGCGCAGAGCTGGAGGAAGCGTTCCGGGCGGGCGGACGAGTGGTCCGGGCCCTGGCCCTCGTAGCCGTGCGGCAGCAGCAGGACGACGCCGGAGTGCTGGCCCCACTTCTGCTCGGCGGAGGCGATGTACTCGTCGACCATGGTCTGGGCGCCGTTGACGAAGTCGCCGAACTGCGCCTCCCACATGACCAGCGCGTTGGGGCGGGTCAGCGAGTAGCCGTACTCGAAGCCCATCGCCGCGTACTCCGACAGCAGGCTGTCGTAGACGGTGAAGCGGGCCTGGTCCTCGGTCAGGTACAGCAGCGGGGTGTAGTCCTCGCCGGTGTTGCGGTCGATGAGGACGGCGTGGCGCTGGCCGAAGGTGCCGCGGCGGCTGTCCTGGCCGGCGAGGCGGACGGGGTGGCCCTCCATCAGCAGCGAGCCGATGGCGAGGGTCTCGCCCATGGCCCAGTCGATGGTGTTGTCCTCGACCGAGCCGGCGCGGCGCTGCAGCTGCGGCAGCAGGCGCGGGTGGACGGTCAGCCACTCCGGCAGGTTGACCTGCGAGGCGGCGATCCGCTTCACCATCTCCTCGGAGATGCCGGTCTGGATGGAGACCGGGAAATCGGCGACCGGCTTGCCGTTGGTGGCCGGGGCCGGCGCGGTGGCCGCCTCGCGCACCTCGGCGAAGACCTTCTCCAGCTGGCCCTGGAAGTCCTGGAGCGCCTGCTCCGCCTCTTCCATGGTGATGTCGCCGCGGCCGATCAGGCCCTCGGTGTACAGCTTGCGGACCGAGCGCTTCTTGTCGATCAGGTCGTACATCAGCGGCTGGGTGAAGGACGGGTTGTCGGCCTCGTTGTGACCGCGGCGGCGGTAGCAGATGAGGTCGATGACGACGTCCTTGTGGAACTCCTGCCGGAATTCGAAGGCGAGCCGCGCGACGCGGACGACGGCCTCGGGGTCGTCGCCGTTCACGTGGAAGATCGGCGCCTCGATCATGCGCGCCACGTCGGTGCAGTACATCGACGAGCGGGAGGAGGCCGGGGCGGCGGTGAAGCCGACCTGGTTGTTGACCACGAGGTGGATCGTGCCGCCGGTGCGGTAGCCCCGCAGCTGCGACATGTTCAGGGTCTCCGCGACGACGCCCTGGCCTGCGAAGGCCGCGTCGCCGTGGACCTGGATGGGGAGCACCGGGAAGGTGGTGCCGCCCTGGTCCAGGACGTCCTGCTTGGCGCGGACGATGCCCTCGACGACCGGGTCGACCGTCTCCAGGTGCGAGGGGTTCGCCGCGAGCGAGACCTTGATGGTCTCGCCGTCCAGGCCGGTGAAGGTGCCCTCGGCGCCCAGGTGGTACTTCACGTCGCCGGAGCCGTGCATCGACTTCGGGTCGAGGTTGCCCTCGAACTCGCCGAAGATCCGGGCGTACGGCTTGCCGACGATGTTCGCCAGCACGTTCAGGCGGCCGCGGTGGGCCATGCCGATGACGGCCTCGTCCAGGCGGTGCTCGGCGGCGGCGTCGATCGTCGCGTCGAGCAGCGGGATCAGGGACTCGCCGCCCTCCAGCGAGAAGCGCTTCTGCCCGACGTACTTGGTCTGCAGGAACGTTTCGAAGGCCTCGGCGGAGTTGAGGCGGCGCAGGATGCGCAGCTGCTCCTCGCGCTCGGGCTTGGTGTACGGCTTCTCCAGGCGCTCCTGCAGCCACTTGCGCTGCTTCGGGTCCTGGATGTGCATGTACTCGATGCCGACGGTGCGGCAGTACGTGTTGCGCAGCAGGCCGAGGATGTCGCGGAGCTTCATCATCTTCTGGCCGCCGAAGCCGCCGACCGCGAACTCGCGCTCCAGGTCCCACAGGGTGAGGCCGTGCTGGACGACGTCCAGGTCGGGGTGCTTGCGCTGCTTGTACTCCAGCGGGTCGGTGTCGGCCATCAGGTGGCCGCGCACGCGGTACGCGTGGATGAGCTCCATGACGCGGGCGGTCTTGTTGACCTCGTCGTCGTGGGTGGCGGCCACGTCGGTCGCCCAGCGCACCGGCTCGTAGGGGATGCGCAGCGACTCGAAGACCTCGTCGTAGAAGCCGTGCTCGCCCAGCAGGAGCTGGTGGATCGTACGCAGGAACTCGCCCGACGCGGCGCCCTGGATGACGCGGTGGTCGTAGGTCGAGGTCAGCGTCATGATCTTGGAGACGCCGAGACGCGCGAGGGTGTCGGGGGAGGAGCCCTGGAACTCGGCCGGGTACTCCATGGCGCCGACGCCGACGATGGTGCCCTGGTTCTGCATCAGGCGGGGCACGGAGTGGACGGTGCCGATGCCGCCGGGGTTGGTCAGCGAGACGGTGACCCCGGTGAAGTCGTCCATGGTCAGCTTGTTGGCGCGGGCGCGGCGGACGATGTCCTCGTAGGCCTGCCAGAAGCCGAAGAAGTCGAGGGTCTCGGCCTTCTTGATCGCCGCGACCACGAGCTGGCGGTCGCCGTTCGGCTTGACCAGGTCGATCGCCAGGCCGAGGTTCACGTGCTCCGGCTTGACCAGGTAGGCCTTGCCGTCCTCGACCCTGTAGCTGTGGTTCATGCCCGGCGAGGCCTTGACGGCCTGGACGAGCGCGTAACCGATCAGGTGGGTGAAGGAGACCTTGCCACCGCGGGCGCGCTGCAGGTGGTTGTTGATGACGATGCGGTTGTCGATCAGCAGCTTGGCCGGGACGGCACGCACCGACGTCGCGGTCGGCACCTCCAGCGAGGCGTCCATGTTCGTGGCGACGGCCTTCGCGGGGCCGCGCAGCTGGACGAGCTCGGTTCCCTGCGCGGCCGGCGCGGGCGCAGCCGGGGCGGCGGCCTTCGGCGCGGGCGGCGCGGCAGGGGCTGCTGCCAG
>NZ_JBEYFP010000260.1:0-7874 GCF_040634455.1 Kitasatospora sp. NPDC007106 | reverse complement strand
GCGCCGGCTGAGCCCGCCGGCCCGGGCCCGGGACTGGACGCCGCTGCTCGGCCGGATCGACGCCGCGGCCTGGCGCCTGGTCACCGCGGCCACCGCCGAGGAGGACCGGCCGGCCCTGGCCGAGCTGGTGCGCCGCTGGTCCGAGCAGCCGTTCGCGGCGGCCGGCGGCCGCTGGCGGATCGGCGAGGCCACCGGCGCCGCGCTCGACGCCCGGCGGGCCGCGGGTGCGCGGGTGCCCGCCGTCCGGGCCGACACGCTGTCCGGGCTGGCGCCGGACCCGGGACGGCCGCTGGACCGAGCCCTCACGTACCGCTTCCTGCAGCCGGCCGCGGATCCCGTGCCGGAGGGCGCCGCGGAGCTGCGGGAGGTCGCCGTCGGCCGGGACGACGCCGGGCGGCTGGCCCGGCTGCTCGACCTGCTCGCCGAGCACGGCCCGGTGCGGTTCGGCCCCGAGGCGGTGGACGCCTTCGTCGCCCGCACCGGGGCCCGCCGGGCGACCGCCCTGCTCGTCCTGGACGGCCTGCCCGAGGGCGCCGACCACACGGCCCGGCGCAGGCTGCTCACCTCGAAGCCGTACGGGGCGACCGAGCGGGACGCGCAGGCGCTGCAGACGGTGCTGCACCGGCTCGGCGGCGAAGGGCGCCTCGACCTGCTGGCCGCGGCCCTGCCGGACGACCCGGCCGAGCTGTGGCGGCCGGGCGGCCCGGAGGCGGCGGCCGTCCGGCTGGCCGACGCGTGGGCCCGGCTGGTGGGTACCGAGCGGCCGCTGGACGAGGAGGCCGCCCGCGAGCTGGAGGCGGAGACCGGGCTGGCGGAGCCGTGGCTGCGGATGCTGCTCGCTCCGGCCGGTGCCACGGCGGAGAGCGCCCCCTGCCGCCTCGTCCCGGCGGTGACCGCGTACGGCTCGGTCATGCTGCACACCGTCGGCCCGGACGGCGGGCCGGCGCGCGCCTGGTTCGCCGGCGGCCGCCACCAGTACGCCGCCGAGGCGGCCGCGCTGGTGTGGGCGCTGACCGCGCGTCCGGTCGGCGACCCGGCGGCGGCCCGGGCGGCCGAGCAGTGCGCCTGGCTGCGGACCAGGCTCGCGGACGAGGAGCTGATCGTCCCGCTGGGGACGCACCGGCTGCCCGGCGGCGAGGAGGAGCGGGCCGCGCGGTTCGGGCCGGGTGTGCTGGCGGTGCCCCTCGCGCCGTCCGCGGCGGACCGGGGTGCGGAGCCGACCACGGTGTTCGACGACGGCCTGCTGCTGGTGCCGCGGTCCGGGTACGGCACGGTCTGCCTGCGGCCGGCCCGGCTGGCCGATCCGGCGGCCCGCCGACGGCTGGAGGAGTACTGCACGGAGCACGGCCTGGACGACCTGCTGCGGCAGCTGCACGGCATCGACCTGCTGCGGGCCGGCGGCGGGCTGGAGCGGATGGCCGCCCGGGCCGCCGACACCCCCGTGCCGGCCGGCCGCTACGAGGCCGATCCCGCGCTGGGCGTGCCGCAGCTGGTGGCGGAGGCGGCCGGGGCGCTCGCCGTCGGCCCGGACGCGGCCGCCCTGCTGCTGCAGCTGCTCGCGCTGGCCCGCCCGACCGACCGGAACGTCCGCCGCTGGAACGGCTGGACGCCGGCCCGGCACCGGGCGGCGCAGGCCGAGCTGGCGGCGGCCGGACTCGTGGAGACCGGCAAGCGGTCGCGGGCCGGCCGGACGGCCTTCGCCGCCGGGCCCTGGACGGAGCTCAAGGCGCCCGAACTCCCGCTGGAGACGGCCAAGCTGGCGACCCATCTGGCCGGCCGCGAGTTCCGGAAGGAGACCTCGGGCCCGTTCCTGCGGCTGCTGCCGCCGCGACCGCTGCACGAGATGTTCGCGGAGGCCTGGGCGGAGTTCTCGGCGATCGTGTGAATCGCTGATTCATCCTGGGAGATTCGCGGACCGTTCGGGGCGATTCCGACCGTTCGGAATCGATTTCCCCGGACATTCTGACAGGATCACCTCACCCCGCGGCAAGTGGAGCGCTAGACTCCGAGCGGCTCGGCCGGCGGCCCTGACGGATGGTTCGCGGGCCGGTCCCGCACCGGTCGCACCTTCAGTTCCGGTGCCGGGAAGGGCAGTTCGCGCAGGCCGGATCCGGCCCACGGCGAAGAGCCGCCGAACATCGGGACGTTGGTCCCTGTGACGGCTCATCATGCCTGGTCGTAGCGGGTGTTGAGGCACTGCGGCGGCGCCGTGCCGGCGCCGCGCCGTCATGGCGACTTTCCTTGTCGTTATACGGTGTGGCTAATATCCATCCGTCAGAGTCCTTATCAGATTCGACCAGTTCCGAACGACTGGTGTCATCTCCAAGGAGAATGCCCTGCGCACGCGCGCGCCTCGGCGGATCAGAACGGGCCGGCTGTCGCTCCGCGCGACCCTGCTCGTGCTGGCGATCGTTCCCGGAGTGGCGCTGGCCGCCCTGTGGGCCGTCACCAGCGGACAGCTCCTGTTCGACTTCCAGCGCCAGGCCGCCCAGGGCCTGCTCGCGCAGAAGGCCGGCCAGCCGTCCAACATCGTCTACTACAACCTCCAGGAGGAGCGGCGCCTGAGCGCCGACGTCCTCGCCACGCACAGCGGCGTCGGCGACGCACTGCGCACCCAGCGCACCAAGACCGACGAAGCCGTCCGCGAGTTCCAGAAGCTCTCCGACGTCGCCGCCGACGACGCGCCGACCGAGGTCCGCGAGGCCGTCCAGCAGGCCCGGCAGGCCATCGGCCAGCTGCCCGCGCAGCGCGCCCTGGTCGACAGCGGCGGCGAGCAGCAGCAGGCCGCGGTCTACCGGTACTACACCGACCTGATCGCGGTGGACCTGCGGCTGTTCGCCTCGCTCAGCCACGTCGACAACGGCCGGATCACCACGATCTCCCAGCCGCTGGTCGACCTGTTCTGGGGCAAGGAGATGATCTCCCGCTCGGACGCGCTGCTGGCCCGCGGCTGGCCCACCGGCTCGCTCGGCACCGACGACTACCAGCAGCTCCGGCAGGCCGTCGCCGAGCAGGACTTCCAGTTCGGCACCAAGGTCGCGCCCTACCTGCCCGCCGACGAGGCCGCCATGTGGCAGCAGATCGCCGGCAGCCCGGCCTGGCAGGCCAAGACCCGCGCCGAGCAGCAGCTGCTGAAGCCCGCCGCACCCGACCGCAACGGCCGGATCGCCCTCGGCGTCGACAAGGACGCCTGGCGCCAGTCGATCGACACCCTCACCCCCGAACTCGTCGGCCTGCTGGAGCACCGCACCGGGCTCGTCGTCGACGAGGGCAAGGGCAGCATCGTCACCCTGGCCGTCCGGCTGCTCCTCACCACCGTCGTCGGCCTGATCGCCGTCGTCGTCGTCGCGCTCACCAGCTGGCGGCTCACCCGCACCCTGCGCCGCCGGATCGGCCGGCTGCAGCAGCAGGCCGAGGAGCTCGAGAACGCCCTGCCCGAGGTGGTCGAACGCCTCGGCAACGGCGAGCAGATCGACGTCGAGGAGCACGCCCGGGCGATCGAGCGCGACCCGTGGGCCCGCACCGAGGACGAACTCGCCAAGCTCGGCGAGGCGTTCAACCTCGCCCGGACGAGCGCCCTGCAGGCCGCCGTCGCCCAGGCCGAGCAGCACCGCGGCTTCGAGCGCCTGCTGCAGCGGATCGCCCGCCGCACCCAGCTGCTCATCGGCCAGCAGCTCAAGAAGCTCGACGCGCTGGAGCGCCGCCACGAGGACCCGGAGATCCTGGAGGGCCTCTTCGACCTCGACCACCTCACCGCGCGCCTGCGCCGCTACGAGGAGAACCTGGTCATCCTGGCCGGCGGCACCCCGCACCGGCGCTGGCGCAAGCCCGTGCCGCTGCTGGACGTGATGCGCGCCGCCCAGGGCGAGGTGCAGGACTACCGCCGGGTCGTCATCGACCTGGACGGCAGCCCGTGGCTCTCCGAGCGCGCCGTCGGCCCGGTCGCCCACGTGGTCGCCGAGCTGATCGAGAACGCGCTCAGCTTCTCCCGCCCGCCGAACCCGGTCGAGGTCCGCGCCGGCCGCGTCAGCCGCGGCGTCGCGATCGAGGTCGAGGACCGCGGCCTCGGCATGGACGAGGAGCAGATCGACGAGGCCAACGAGCTGATGACCCGTCCGCCCCGGGCCGACGTGCTCGCCCGCGGCGACGACATCCGCATGGGCTTCTACGTGATCGCCCGTCTCGCCGACCAGCACGGCCTGCGGATCGAGTTCCGCCAGTCGGCCTTCGGCGGCACCCGCGTCGTGGTGCTCGTCCCGGAGGAGCTGATCGTCCCCGACCCGACGGCGCGTCCCACCGCCGTCGCGGCACCGCAGACGGCCGGCGGCCTGCCCACCAGGTCCCGCGGCCGGGCGCTCGCCGGCATCACCGCCCTCCCCGGGGCCCCCGACCCGGTCACCGCACCCGTGGAGCTCCACCCGGTGTCCGAGGAGGTCCCGTACGTGCCGGTCGGCGACCCGTACACCCCCGGCGACCCGTACCCGCAGCACGAGCCGCTCGGTGCGCAGCCCGAGGAGCAGCGGGCCGCCGGCCACGAGCAGCCCTTCCCCGCCGCCGTGCCGCCCGTGGAGGGCGCGCCCGCCCCGTACGGGCTGCCCGCGCCGTACCGTCCCGAGCCGGTGACCGCCGACTCGTGGCCCGGCCGGGTGCCCGCACCCGCCGAGCTCGCGCCGCCGGTGCCGGTCGCCCCGGCCGTGCCCGCGCCGTTCCCCGCCCCGGCGCCCTTCCCCGGCACCGGCGGCTACCCGCCGCCGCCCGTGCCGGCCCTGCCCGGCGGCGAACCCCCGCTGCCGCGCCGCGTCCGCCAGGCCAGCCTGGTCGACGAGCTGCGGATCGACCCGGCCGCCCCGCCGGCCGCCCCCGCGCCGCCGCGCTGGGACGAGAACCCGCTGTTCCGGCCGGCCCCCCGACGGGCCGGAGCGGCGATCGGTGCGTTCCAGCGGCGGTCCCGGGAGGCGCGCTCCGGTGCCGTCCCGCCGACTGCGGAGACCACCCCGCAGCCCGACGGGCGGCCCCGACCCGGAGACACCCGGAACACCCACACCATCCCGACGAGAGAAGACCGGTCATGACGCGCACAATCGCCACCCACCAGGACCTCGACTGGCTGCTGGACGGCCTGGTGGACTCGGTGGCCGGGACGAGGTACGCCGTCCTGCTCTCCGACGACGGCCTCGTGGTGAGCCACTCCCGCACCATCGACCGCTCCGACGCCGAGCGCCTCGCCGCCGTCGCCACCGGCCAGCAGAGCCTGGCCCGCGGCGTCGGCCAGCTCTTCGCCGGCGGCCCCGTCCACCAGGTGATCGTCGAACTGGCCGAGCTCTGGCTGTTCGTCATCGCCGCCGGCCAGGGCACCCACCTCGCCGTCGTCGCCTCCCAGGAGGTCGACGCGGAGGTCATGTCGCTCGCCATGCACAACCTGGTGCAGCAGGTCGGCCAGAAGCTCAGCACCCCGCAGCGCGGCGAGTTCGACGCGTTCGCCGCCCGCGGCGGGCAGCGCGGGTGACGTCGTACTGGGACGAGGACGAGGGGGACGACGGCGCGGACAGCATGGTCCGGCCGTACACCATCACCCGCGGTCGCACCGCGCCCGAGCGCGACGACTTCACCCTCATCACCCTGCTCACCACCGTGCAGGAGCCGGTCGACGCCTACGGCGCGCCCGTCCGGCCCGGCCGGCTGCAGCCCGAGCACCGGATGATCGTCGACCGGTGCCGGACGCCGGCCGCCGTGGCCGAGGTCGCCGCCGACCTCGACCTGCCGGTCTCGGTGACCAAGATCCTGCTCGGCGACCTCGTCGCGCAGGGCCTCCTGACGGCCCGGGCCCCGATCTCGGTGGCCCGGGCCGCGGGCGGCGCCGACCGCGGCCTGCTGGCCGCCGTACGTGAGGGACTGAGGAGGCTTTGAGATGACGACCACCCAGGCGGGCGCCGCCGCGGTCAAGATCCTGATCGCCGGCGGCTTCGGCGTCGGCAAGACGACCATGGTCGGTGCCGTCAGCGAGGTCGCCCCGCTGCGCACCGAGGAGTACCTCACCACCGCCAGCGTCGGCGTGGACGACCTCGCCGGGGTCGACCAGAAGGACACCACCACCGTCGCCCTGGACTTCGGCCGGATCACCGTCAGCCCCGAGCTGGTGGTGTACCTGTTCGGCACGCCCGGCCAGGAGCGGTTCTGGTTCATGTGGAACGACCTGGTCAACGGCGCGCTCGGCGGCGTCGTCATCGCCGACACCCGCCGGCTGGAGACCAGCTTCGCGTCGATCGACTTCTTCGAGAGCCGGGGCATCCCGTTCGTGGTGGCGATCAACTGCTTCCACGGCGTCAACACCCGCACGCCCGGCGAGATCCGGGCCGCCCTCGACCTCGACCCGCACGTGCCGATGCTGGTCGGCGACGTCCGGGAGCGGCCCTTCGGGCGGGACGTGCTGCTCGCCCTGGTCGACCACCTGATGGCGCTGCCGGTCGCCGGCTGACCGCCCGCGCGCCCCGCAGGGCCACGGCACCCGTCCCCGCCGTCCTCCCGCACCACGCGGCCGGCCTCCCCTGCCCGGCCGTCCCCCGAACCCACGGAGAGACCATGGCAACACCCCTGCGCGTCCTCGTCCACGGCGGCGGCATCGGCGGGCTGAGCCTCGCCGTCGCGCTCGCCCGTCGCGGCCACACCGTCGAGGTCGCCGAACTCCGCGAGCAGCTCGACGCCCTCGGCGTCGGCATCATCCAGCCCTCCAACGCCCTGCACGTGATGCGCGAACTCGGCGTCCTGGAGGACTGCCTGAAGGTCGGCTTCGAGTGGGAGGTGCTGACCATCTGCGACCCGTCCGGCGCCACCCTGGCCAAGATCCCGCAGCCGCGGATGGACGACGCCCCCGCCAACAACGGCATACCCCGCCCGGCCCTCGCCGAGGTGCTCGGCCGGGCCGCCGCGGAGGCCGGCGCGACCGTCCGCTTCGGCACCACGATCACCGCACTCGCCGACGACGGGGAGGGCGTGGACGTCACGCTCTCCGACGGCTCGGCCGGCCGCTTCGACCTGGTCGTCGGCTTCGACGGCATCGGCTCCCCGCTGCGCACCCGCCTCTACGGCGACCGCTACCGCCCCGAGTACACCGGCTTCGCCAACTGGCGGGTCACCGTGCCCCGGCAGCCCGAGGTGCAGGGCGTGGTGATGAGCACCGGCAACCTCGCCGCGAAGGCGCTGCTCACCCCGATCACCGACGACCTCATGTACCTGGGGGCGGTGTTCGCCGAGGCCGAGGACTTCCGCCCGGACCCGGAGCGCGCCCACGAGCAGCTCGCCGAGCGGCTCGCCGGCTTCGGCGGCCCGGTCGCCGAGGCGCTCGCGCAGGTCACCGACCCGGCCGCAGTGGTCCACTCGCGGATCTCCCAGGTCACCGTGGACGAGCCCTGGCACGTCGGCCGGGTGGTGCTGGCCGGCGACGCCGCCCACGCCTCCACCCCGCACCTGGCGCAGGGCGCGGCGATGGCGGTCGAGGACGCCCTGGTGCTCGCCCAGGAGCTGGACGCCGCGGACTCGGTGCCCGCCGCGCTGCGGGCCTGGGAGGAGCGCCGACGGCCGCGGGCGATGTTCGTCCAGGCGCTGTCCCGGGCCGTCCTCAAGCAGGAGACCGGCACGCCCACCACGCCGGAGGAGGACGAACTCCTCAAGGTCGGCATCCCCGGCGCCGCCCACGTGTTGGTGAAGCCGTACTGACGGTCGAGGACCGACAGGGGCGCGGGGGACCCGGGGGGTGCCCCCGCCCCCCCCGAACCCGCCCGGCAGAGAAGCAGGACGAGAAAGGAAGAGCGGCGGGGAGGGGAAAAGGGTTGGGGAGTAGGTGTAGAAGTAGGGGGTGGGCGGCGGAATAAAAAAGG
>NZ_JBEYFP010000259.1:0-7875 GCF_040634455.1 Kitasatospora sp. NPDC007106 | reverse complement strand
ATCGGCGGCCGGACGGCCGGAGAACTGGTCGGCCATCACCTCGTTGGCGTCGGCCAGCAGCTCGCGCGGGACGAGCACCACGGCGGTGGAGCCGCCGTACGGCGAGGGCCGCAGGTGCACCCGGATGCCGTGCCGCCGGGCGAGGCGGCTGACCACGAACAGGCCGAGCCGGTCGGTGTCGGCGAGGTCGAACTCCTGCTCCACGGCGAGCCGCTGGTTGATCTCCTCCAGCGCGTGCTCGCTCAGGCCGAGGCCGCGGTCGTCGATCTCCAGGCAGAAGCCGTGCGCGACGACCTCGCCCTGCACCGTGACCTGGGCGTGCGGCGGGGAGAAGACCGTGGCGTTCTCGATGAGTTCGGCGACGAGGTGGGTGACGTCGGCGACCGCGCTGCCGAGCAGGCCGGTGCCGGGGAAGGGCCGGACGATCACCCGGGCGTAGTCCTCGACCTCGCCGACCGCGGCCCGCACGACGTCGACCATCCGGACGGGCTTGCGCCAGGCGCGGCCGGGCGAGCCGCCGGAGAGGATGATCAGGCCCTCGGAGTGGCGACGCATGCGGGTGGTGAGGTGGTCGAGCCGGAAGAGGTCCTCCAGCTCGGTCGGGTCCTCGGTGCGGCGCTCCATCGCGTCCAGCAGGGTGAGCTGGCGGTGCAGCAGCACCTGGCTGCGGCGGGCGAGGTTGACGAAGACGGCGGCGACGCCGCGCCGCAGTTCGGCCTGTTCGACGAGGGCCTCCACGGCGACCACCTGGACGTCGTGGAAGGCCCTGCCGACCTGGCCGATCTCGGCGGCGCCGAACTCGAGGTCGGGCGTCTCGGCCGCGACGTCGACGCTCTCGCCGCGGCGCAGCCGTCCCATCATCTGCGGCAGCCGGGTGCCGGAGAGCTCCTGGGCGGCGTTGCGCAGCGCCACCAGCTCGCGGACGTGACCGCGGCCGATCCGGTAGGAGATGAGGATGGACAGGACGACGGCGAGCAGGCCGATCAGACCGGCGACGGCGCCGCGGACGATCTGGTTGATCGCGTAGGACTCGGCGCGCTCCCCGATCCGGTCGGCGAGCCGGGTGTTGAGGTCGGCGTAGGAGGCGAGCACCGGGGTCGCGGACTCGCGCCACGGGTCCTTGGGGTTGGCGTGGACGGCGGCGGCGCGCTGCACCGAGGAGTCGAAGTTGGCCTCGGCGGCGGCGAGCGCCATCCAGTTGTCGGAGCTGCGCAGGTCGGCGTAGTCGCGCTGGTCGGTGAGGTCGAGCTCGCCGGCGTAGACGCTGAACAGCGCCTGCTGGGAGTGCATGTTGTCCAGCGCCACCTGGATCATCTCGTCGCCGGGCTTGTCGGTGACCCGCAGCGCCTGCATCGCGGCGGCCTCGCAGGAGAGGTACTCGCGGGCGCGGACGAGCTCGGTGAGCAGCATGGTCTGCCGGGGCAGCTGGCCGCTCTGCCGGCCGGCGAAGGCGGAGCGGAACGGGAAGACCGTCTCCACCAGGTCGCTGTAGGCGAGCAGCTCGTGGTCCCAGCTGACGACGTCGCGCAGGGCCTGGCCGCGGATCGCGGAGAGCTGGTCGGCGGCGGTGAGGATGTCCTGGTACTTCGTCCGCTGCTGGGCGTCGAGCCGGCCGAGCGCCTCGGTGTCGTTGAGGTAGCGCAGTTCGCGCAGGCTGTGGTCGGTGGCGGCCTGGGCGTGCTCGTAGGCGTCCTTGTTGGCCTGCGAGCCGGGGTCGGCGAGGCGGAGGACGGCGGCGCGGCGCTCCTCCTGGAGATCCAGGGTGTACTGGTCGACCGGCTTGACCAGTTCATGGAAAGATGAGCTGACGTCGAACTGGCTGCGGACGTCCCCGGTGGTGACCAGGGTCGCGTAGACCCACAGCCCGGTGAGCGCCACGATGGGCACCATGAGCAGCGCGATGATCTTCGCGCGGATCGAGCTGCTGCGCAGACGCATGGGGTCCTCGGTCGGGATGGAGCCAAGCGCGGACAGGGGTGCGGTTCGGGCGGGCGGTCGCGCCTCCCCGATCGGGCATGGGTGTCCCGGCGGAGGGCCGGGCCGTCGGATCTGCGTGACTCTACACCGCGCTGACCACCCGTTCGAAGGGTCGCAGCCATCCCTTCCGGCACCTGTCCGATTGATCCGGGATTGCTCCCCAGGCGACCGCTCTCCGCTGTCACCGGGGGGTGCACTCGGTGCCGATCGCGCCGGGGCGTCCCCGGGCCTCTGGGCAGCGCGGCCGGAGATCCGGTAGCTTCGCTGCCGATCCGTCCGCCGGCCGGGCAGGCCGACCGCGCGGGGAAGACGGGGATCGGGGGCGGTGTGCGCGAGGTCAGCAGCCCCGCCCTGTCCGAGCCGGCCGCCGGCGGGCTCGCCGACTCGGTGTTCGACACGGCCGAGCAGAGCCCGGGGCTGATCCAGCTCTCCCGGCTCGTGGACGGGGTGTGGCAGCCGGTGACGGCGCTCCAGTTCCGGGACGAGGTGCTCGCCCTTGCCAAGGGGCTGCTCACCCGGGGCGTGCGCTACGGCGACCGGGTCGCCGTCATGTCCGGCACCTGTTACGAGTGGACGCTCTTCGACTACGCGCTCTGGGCGGTCGGCGCGATCCCGGTGCCGGTGTACCCGACCTCGGCACCCGAACAGGTCCGCTGGATCCTCGCCGAGACGCAGGCGGTGGCCTGCGTGGTGGAGCACGAGGACCACGCGATGACGGTCGGCGCGGTCTGCGACGCGCTGCCCGAGCTCACCGGCATCTGGCAACTGGACCGGGACTGCGTCGGCGCGCTGATCGAGGACGGCCGGGGCGTGCCGGACGCGCTGGTGCACCGCCAGCGGCTCGGGGTCACCGCGGAGAGCATCGCCACCGTCATCTACACCTCGGGCACCACCGGCCGCCCCAAGGGCTGCCTGCTCACCCACGGCAACTTCACCGCCGAGGCGGACGCCCTGCTGGAGGGCTGGGGCGAGATCTTCCGGGACACCGGCGGCGTGCCGCCGGCCACCCTGCTCTTCCTGCCGCTGGCGCACGTCTACGGCCGGATGGTGCAGGTCGCCGCCGTCCGCGGCGGCATCCGGATCGGCCACCACGGGCAGCTGACCACGGACAGCCTGCTGCCGGCGCTGGAGTCCTTCCGGCCGACCTTCCTGCACGCGGTGCCGTACGTCTTCGAGAAGATCTACCAGCGCGCCCGGGAGCGGGCGGAGGAGGCCGGCAAGGCCGAGCTGTTCGACCTGGCCGCGGAGACGGCGGTCGCCTGGGCGGCCGCCCGCGAGCGGAAGGCGCTCGGCCACGGCCCGGGGCCGAACACGGCGCTGCGTGTGCGGCACGCCGCCTACGACCGGCTGGTGTACCAGCGGCTGCGGGCGGTGCTCGGCGGGCGGGTGCGCAACATCATGTCCGGCGGCTCGACGCTGGGCCGCGAGCTCGGCCTGTTCTTCGCCGGGGCGGGCATGACGGTGTACGAGGGATACGGCCTGACCGAGACCACCGCCGCGGTGACGGCCAACCCGCCGGGGCGGCCCAAGTTCGGCACGGTGGGCCGGCCGGTGCCCGGGGCGGCGGTGGCGATCGCCGACGACGGCGAGGTGTGGGTGACCGGCGGCACGGTCTTCTCCGGCTACCTCAACCACCCGCGGTGCACCGAGGCGGCGCTCGTCCGGGGCTGGCTGGCCACCGGCGACCTCGGCGAGCTGGACGAGGACGGCTACCTCACCATCACCGGCCGCAAGAAGGAACTGATCGTCACCAGCAGCGGCAAGAACCTCGCCCCGGGCGCCCTGGAGGAGCGGGTGCGCTCGCACCCCCTGGTGGCCCAGTGCCTGGTGGTCGGCGACGACCGCCCGTACGTGGCGGCCCTGGTCACCCTGGACCCGCAGGCGCTCGCGCACTGGCTGAAGCTGCGCGGCCGCGAACAGCTGGACGTGTGGGGCGCGCTCGCCGACACCGAGCTGCACGGGGAGATCCAGCGGGCGGTGGCGGCGGCCAACACCGCCGTCTCGCGGGCCGAGTCGATCCGCGCCTTCCGGCTGCTGCCCAAGGAGTTCAGCGCCGAGGACGGGCTGCTGACGCCCTCGCTGAAGATGCGGCGCAGCGCGATCCAGGCCTACTACGCGGAGGACATCGAGGAGCTGTACGCGCCCTGACGGCCCGCCGCGCCGCGCGGGGCGCGGGCACGGCGGGCCGGTGGGGGTCAGGCCGCGGCGCTGAACGAGGGCAGGTAGCCGCCGGACTGGCCGGCCTTGTTGGGGTGGTAGCTCTCGTCGACGGGCAGCGTGGTGCTGTTGAGCCACTGGGTGGACGAGCCGCAGATCTCGTGCTCGGTGAAGATGCTGCGGACGTCCTTGAAGGTGAAGCCGGCGTTGGCCGCGCGCTTGGCGATGACCGAGTCGAGGGTGTCGGCGGCGCCGTTGATCGCGGTGCGCTTGGTGTCGCCGATCCCGAAGATGCAGCTGCCGCCGATCTTGTAGAGGTGCGGGTAGCCGAGCACCACGACGTGCGCGTTGGGGGCCTTGCTGCGGATCGCCGAGTACACCGCGTCGAGCTGGCCGGGCAGGGTGTTGGTGGCGTAGGACTTCGCGGTCGCCACCGCGCTCAGGCAGCTGCTCTCGGAGTTGAGCACGCAGGTCTGCATGGTGCTGGCGAAGCCGGCGTCGTTGCCGCCGATGGTGATGCTCACCAGGGTGGTGCTCGAACTGAGTGCGGAGACCTGGTTGTTCAGCACGTCGCCGGTCTTCGCGCCGGAGCAGGCGACGAAGCTGAACGAGGTGGGGGCGTTGGCGTTCTTCCAGAGGTACGGGTAGGCATTGGTGCTGCGCTTGCAACTGCCGCTGTCACCGGTGTAGCTGCCCGCTCCGACGCCCGCGGAGTACGAGTCGCCGAGGGCGACGTAGCGTGCTCCGGCGGCCGAGGCGTCGGTGGCGGTGATCAGGGTGGCGAGGGAGAGCGCGAGCGCCGTGGCCGCGACGGGCAGGACTCTGGTGCGAGGCATGGGGGAACCTCCGGGTGGGGGGGTGAATGCAATCCGGAAGTGGGGGTGACCCGGATCACACTGTTGTGATACCAGGCAGTAGCCTCGCCGGATAGTGCCCATGCCAAAGTTGTTGACGGAGCATCGGATGTGGCACCGTCACGTCACCGCGGTGCCATCCGGAATTCCGATGGAAACCTTTTCTGAAAGCAGGATTGACGGATCGTCAAAGGATCCTGGGAGTCACCCGAAGAGCACGCAGCCGGCCGGCGGGAGCTCCTCGATCGTCTCGTTCGCCGAGGCCGGCACCCCGAGGTGCGCCACCGCCGCGGCCACCGCCGCCCGGGCCTGGCTGACGCCCTGCGGACCCCAGCCCAGCAGTTCGACCGCGAGGCCGGGGGCGACCAGCAGCCGCCGGTAGTGCCGGCCCGAGGCCGGGTCCGGCTGCGAGGGGCCCACCCGGCGCAGCGCCGCCGCCATCCGGACGCGGGCGCACTCGTGGCCGCCGTTCGCCGAGCCCACCCGGTCGTAGAGGTAGCCGAGGTACCGGGGGCGGCCGATCACCGCCTGCGCCTCCTCCCCCGCCTCCCGGGCGAGGGCCGCGGCCGGGTCTCCCCCGTCCTCCTGCTCCAGCGAGCCGCCGGGCAGGCTGACGATGCCGTCCCTCGGGTTGACCAGGGTGAGCACCCGTCCGTCCGGGGCGAACAGCCAGCCCCAGGACTGCTTGACCGGCAGCCCGGCCGGCACGTCCTCGCCGGGCCGCCAGGGCCAGCCCGCGATCGGCCGGCGCCGGACCCTCCCGAGCAGGTCGGCGATCTCCGCGCTGTACTCGATGCGGTTCACGCGTGTCCCCTCCGGTCCCGGGCCGCCGGCGCGCCCGGTCGGCGGCCGGGGAGCGGGTGCGGCGGGCCGCCGCCCGCTCCGACTGTTGATCTTCCCCGAACATCCGGTCGATGAACAGTCCTGGCCGCCGCCCGGGGCACACCCGCAACGCCGCCGTGCCCGCGCCGCGACCCTACCGCCCGTCACCGACCGTCCGCCCGCGATCACGGATCGGCATCGGTCGCGCAGGTCACGGCCACGGGCTGTCGGTGGAGCCCGTTATGGTCGATGACCATGCGACTCCTGCATACCTCCGACTGGCACCTCGGCCGTTCCTTCCACCGGGAGAGCCTGCACGACGCCCAGTGCGCCTTCCTCGACCACCTGGTCGCGGTGGCCGCGGCGGAGCGGGTGGACGCGGTGCTGGTCGCGGGCGACGTGTACGACCGGGCGCTGCCCGGCCTGGAGGCGGTCGCGCTCTTCGACGACGTCCTCGTCCGCCTCGCCGGGCTCGGCGTGCCGACGGTCTTCATCAGCGGGAACCACGACTCGGCCCGGCGGCTCGGCGTCGCCGCCCGGCTGATCGACCGGGCCGGCATCCACCTGCGCACCGACCCGGACGGCTGCGCGGAGCCCGTGCTGCTCGCCGACGCGCACGGCCCGGTCGCCGTCTACGGCCTGCCGTACCTGGAGCCGGCGCTGGTCCGCGAGCGCTTCGGGCTGGACCGCGGCGGCCACGAGCAGGTGCTCGGCGCCGCGATGGACGCCGTCCGCGCCGACCTCGCCGAGCGCCCGGCCGGCACCCGCGCGGTCGTCCTCGCGCACGCCTTCGTGACCGGCGGCGCCCCCAGCGACAGCGAGCGCGACATCACCGTCGGCGGGGTCGCGAGCGTGCCCGCCGCGGTCTTCGACGGCGTCCACTACGCCGCCCTCGGCCACCTGCACGGCAGTCAGCGGCTCGCCCCGCACCTGCGCTACAGCGGCTCCCCGCTGGCCTACTCGTTCTCCGAGGCCGACCACCGCAAGACCATGTGGCTGATCGAGCTGGACGCCGACGGCTCGATCGCGGAGGAGCGCCGGATCGACTGCCCGCAGCCGCGCGCGCTGGCCCGGCTGCGCGGCCGCCTCGCCGACCTGCTCGCCGCCGAGGAGCACGCCTGGGCCGAGGACTGCTGGGTGCAGGCCACCCTCACGGACGCCGCCCGGCCCCCCGAGCCGATGGAGTCGCTGCGCCGCCGCTTCCCGCACACCCTCCAGCTGCTCTTCGAGCCCGAGCCGGCCGAGGGCGACCCGCACCCCTCCTACGCGGCCCGGGTCACCGGGCGCTCCGACCTGGAGATCGCCGAGGGCTTCGTCCGGCACGTCAGGCCCGGCAGCGACCTCGGCCGGCACGAGCGCGACTGGCTCGCCGAGGGCTTCGAGGCCGTCCGCCGCGAGGCCGAGCTCGCCCGGGAGGCCGCACGATGAGGCTGCACCGGCTGACCCTCACCGCCTTCGGCCCGTTCGCGGGCACCGAGGAGGTGGACTTCGACCGCCTCGCCTCGACGGGGCTCTTCCTGCTGCGCGGCGCGACCGGCGCCGGCAAGTCCAGCGTGCTCGACGCGGTCTGCTACGCCCTCTACGGCGAGGTGCCCGGCGCCCGCCGGGGCAACCCGCTGCGCAGCGACCACGCCGCGCCCGGCCTGCTCACCGAGGTCCGGCTCGACCTCACGCTGGGCAGCCGGCGGCTGGAGATCACCCGCAGCCCCGAGCAGCAGCGGCCCAAGCTGCGCGGCACCGGCACCACCACGGAGAAGGCACAGACCCTGCTGCGCGAGTGGGCCGCAGACGCTGGCGACGGCACCCCCGGCTGGCGGGCCGTCAGCCGCTCCCACCAGGAGGCCGGCGAGGAGATCCGCCGTCTGGTCGGCATGAGCCGCGAGCAGTTCTGCCAGGTCGTCCTGCTGCCGCAGGGCGACTTCGCGCGTTTCCTGCGGGCGGACACCAAGCAGCGCGCCGAACTGCTCGGCCGGCTCTTCGACACCCAGCGGTTCGGCCAGGTCGAGCGCTGGCTCGCCGAGCGCCGGCTCCGCCAGGAGGCGGCCGTCCGCGACGGCCGGCAGCG